>NZ_JBWYIQ010000003.1:0-152097 GCF_056779795.1 Acinetobacter sp. ANC_7682
TTGCATGTAACTTTTTAAGATCAATGGGGGGTTCTGATGGAGCTTTTGATTGATCGAAAGCTTGCGAGGAAGCTGAGATCAATTGATTTTTTCAGTCAATAATTTGGTTTTGATGAACATCAAACTCAGAACTCAATTCAGCAAGTGTTTTTTCTGCTTTGATCGCAGCAAGTGCTACCTTAGCTTTAAAGTCGTTTGAATGATTTCTTCTTGGTCTACGTGCCATAAAATACTCCATATATTGATGTTTATAACATCATTTGAGGAGCAGAATATCACTTATAGGAGTTGTTCAAATTTCCGGATCCATCTCTCAATATGCTAGAATTAAAACGACTCCGAAAATTAAAAAAAGAACCTTATAGTGAGTTTGTTAAGGTAAAAGATTTAAAACCTCGTGATATTGAAAAGATGTTCAATATTTACAGTAACTATTATTCAAATACAGTCTTTGAAATTTTTGAAAGAGACCTTTTGGAAAAGACTGGTGTGTTTATCATTCGAGAACCCAAAAAAGATTTTTTAGTGGGTTTCTCAACTGTAATGGAGCGAAATTTTACCGTGAACGGTAAAACTGCCCATGCTTTTTTTAGTGGTGATACCATTATTGAGGAGGCGTATTGGGGTAGTCGAGCATTACAACGTGCGATGTTCCGTTATGTAATGACCTTCAAATTACGTCATACGGGTGTACCGATCTATTGGATGCTGATCTCAAAGGGCTTTAAGACCTACTTACTTCTTGCAAATAATTATTATCACTATTATCCAAATCCAGAAAATAAAGATGAATATTTAAAAGATTATGTTGAAGCATATTGTCGTGAGTATTTTGCAGAATACTATGATGATGAATCAAAGCTGATTGATTTTGGAGAAAACTATCAGTGTCTGAAACCTGATGTGGCCCCAATAACAGAAGAAATGCGCCAGAAAAATCGTAAAATCGAGTTTTTTGAGGAATGCAATCCATCTTGGGTTCAAGGTACTGAATTACCGTGTATTGGTGAGCTGCGTTGGGTTGATATTTTGCAAACAGCGGTAAGGTTTGTGAAAAAATCATCGCTCAAAAAAAATAAGTCGAATCTGAATAAAGATAAATTATCTAAATCGGCTCAAACCAAAGATCAAGATCAAGATTCTAAGGTGGCCTAATGTCTGTGATATTTGCAGCTCATCAAGTTTTAAATTTGGCCTGTAAAAAATCATTTAAAGACTTTTATCAATACGCTGATCAATTGGAAAAAGTTCAGCGTGATAAATTAAAAGTTATATGTGATGATCCAAAGATGGAATATGAGTCGTTTGCTCAACACTTTCCAGTAACACGTTATGCTGATTGGAAGCAGAAAGTTGAAGCATCACGTAATCAAGGCGTAAATTTACTTAATAAAAGTAAAATTATCCGATTCCAGCCTACAAGTGGTTCAAGTGAAGCACTCAAATTTATTCCTTATACCCAACAATTTTTAAGTGAAATAGATCAGACGATTGGTTTATGGCTCACGAGTTTATATCGTCGTTATCCTGAACTAAAACGTACAACACACTATTGGTCTGTATCTTGGTTGCCTGAAAGCCAGCGTCAACTGACGACCACTCATAATTTAAATGATGATAGTGCCTTACTTTCTTTTTCAAAACGAATTTTAACTCAAATTACGCAAGCAGTCCCTGCTGACATTGCTTTGGCAGAAACTGCTGAAGATGCGATGTTCGCTACGGCTGTATATTTAGTCAGAGATGAAAATCTCGGCATGATTTCAGTGTGGAGCCCAACTTTTGCACTGCAACTGATCGAAATTATCCAAGAAAATAAGAGTGAAATCGTTGAGGTTTTATCGACTGGTCAGTGGAGTCGTCAAAGTTTAGATTTTTTAAAAATCAAAAAATCAGTAAAACGTAGCCAGATTCTAGAACAATTAGATTTGGAAGATCCGACTTGTTGGAAAAAATTGTGGCCAAAGCTATTTTTAATTTCATCTTGGGATACCGCAAGCGCTCAGCACTGGGCACAAATTTTAAAAACCAAAATTAAGGGTGTAAGTTTTGAAGGTAAAGGGCTTTGGGCCACTGAAGGCGTAGTGACTATACCTTTAGATGATCATTATCCCTTGATGTATCAAGCTCATTTTTATGAGTTTCAAGATTTAGATACTCAGCAAATTTTCCCTGCTTGGCAGCTTAAACCAGGTCAAATCGTGAGTCCGATTATTACGACAGGGTCTGGCCTAAAACGCTACATTATTGATGATGAATTATTGGTTGATTCTTTTTATCAGGGCATTCCGTGCTTTAAATTTCTCGGTCGAAAGATGACAGTTGATTTGGTCGGAGAAAAGATTGATCAATCTGTTGCTTTGAGTGTGATCGATACATTTAAACAAAACGGTTTTTTACCCATTAGTTTACTCGGTATAGAACAGACCGAATCGAAACCTTATTATGTTTTGCTTTCTGAGGGTAGTGTGAGTGGGCAGCCGTCCGATCAACAGTTAGATCAATTGCTAAAACAAAATTTTCACTATGAATTGGCACGTAATTTAGGGCAATTGGATGAAGCACACGTGATGCATGTGGAAGATGCATGGCATGAATATAAGACAATCGCAATGCGCAATGGCATGATTGAGGGGAATATCAAGCCAGAACCGTTGAAGAAAATGAAATTTATTTAAGAATTTAAAAATGACAGAGCAAAATTTACTATATCGATCAAAAACCTCGCCTGAATTTTATCTACGTTATGCTGCGGAGCAAGATGATCCTCAATTGATTGAGCTGATTTCTGAAAGTATGCCGAGTAACGGTATGGTGATTTCATTTGAGCGGAAACCGAGTTATTTTCGGGCTACACATGCACAATATAATAAGCCTGAAATTTTGGTTGTCGTACATCAAGATCAGCCTGATCAAATTATTGCCATGATGAACATCGGTTGGAAATCGTATTGGATCAATGGCGTCACTGAACAATTACGCTATGTATCAGATTTACGAATCAAACTTACAGCTCGGGGTAAAAAAGCGTTTAATGTATTTATGGAATACATTTTTGAATGTTTCCCTCGTGAAATTATCTTTCAAAGTGTGATTTTAGAAGATAATAAAGTAGCTCGTAATATGATGCATCGTGAAAGAGAAGGATATGCTTTACCTTATATCTTTGATTCGATGACCACTTTTACCATTTCTAAGGTGCCTAAGTTTAAGCAGTCTGCTGAACTTCGCCTTGAAACAATGACCATAGATAAGATTGATGCGGTCAATGGTTTTATACAAGAAATGGCTTCCCATTATAATTTTTTACCTGATTATGACTTTAGACAGTTATTGGAAGCTAATCATCCTTTTTGGTATGGGCTGAGATTAGAAGACTTTCATTTAGTGCTCAATTCAGATCATAAAATCGTAGGTTTATTTGGTTTGTGGGATCAAAAAGATTTCAAACAAACTAAAGTGGCGAGTTATTCTACAACGTTAAAACTGTTAAAACCTGTCTATAACACTTATGCTCGTATTACTGGACAGTTAACGCTTCCCAAAGAAGGGCAATCCTTTGATTATCTCATGACGCATAGTTTCCTCTGTGATCCAAGTGCGTTAGACGTACTAAAGTTTATGCTGACCAATGTCAACACATTAGTGAAGGCTCAGGGTAAAACATCATTTTGTGTGACTGTGGTTGAGAATGACCCACGTAAGCAAGTTCTAGAGCAGTGTTCATCACATAAAATGAAAGCAGTTCACACGCTTCATAGTTATGAAAGTAAACCCTATGACGTGATTGATCGTTCTAAATACTCTTACTTTGAAGTGAGTCGTATTTAAGAATATGGTGCGTTCATCGGAATGCGGGTGAACGCACTTGATTAGCTGTAATTAATAAATATATAAATAAAATTACAATAATAATTCTCGAGATAAAAAATGGAATTTATAAGTGTTACTTTTCGACGGTCAATTTTAATTTCTAGCATGCTGATGTGTGGTTTCCAATGGACAACTGCACAGCAATTAGATGAATCTGAACTCATCGAACAGCAAGTGATTGATCAGAATTTGAATGAAAATTTAGTACAAGAATTAAAAAAAGAAGTATCACAGAGCGCTGAGGTACAAATACAGAATCAACAATATTTGGCTCAGACTCAAGCAGAAGAATTTAATCAGAAGCAATTGGTTTCAAATGCAGTTTCTGATTTTGAATTGAGCAAAAAAGCAGATCCTGAGCAGATTAGCAAAACCATTAAACCACTGACGTATTATCCTTATGATACGCTACCACGTACTGTCTATGTTTCAACAGATCCAACCATTATTGTGACAAAGGAATATTCACCTTCAAAAAATTTAAGAAAATAAAAAAGGGCAAACGAATTGCCCTTTTTTTATTGGTCAAGCTCTCTAGTCATTAGGCTTGAAGGTGTCTAATTTTCCATGAACGATGAATTTTAGTATTACGTTTAAAGTCTAGACCAATTGTTTCATGGGTGAGTTCTTCAATGTCATAGAACGCTTTGATTTCGTCATCTAATTCAAAACCACGATAGTTATTTGAGAAATACAGTGTACCACCAGTGGTTAAACGATTCATTGCACGCTTAATCAGGGATAAGTGATCACGTTGAACGTCAAACGTACCATGGAATTTTTTAGAGTTCGAGAACGTTGGCGGATCGATAAAGATTAAGTCATATTGTTCATGACCTTCTTTTAACCATTCAAAACAATCACTGGCAAAGAACTGGTGTTGTTGGTCGGCATGATCAACCGTTAAACCATTTAAGACAAAGTTTTCTTTAGACCAGTTCAAATAAGTATTTGAAAGGTCGACACTGGTCGTGCTCGCAGCACCACCTAACGCAGCATGTAAACTTGCAGTTGAGGTATAACTATATAGATTAAGGAAATGTTTACCTTTCGCTTCAGCAGCGATGCGTAAGCGAATTTGGCGATGATCGAGGAAAAGGCCAGTATCCAAATAATCTGTGAGGTTAACCAAAATTTTCGCTTTGCCTTCTTGAACGATAAAGCGTTTAGAGGCAGTACTTTGTTTGGTGTATTGGTTTTTACCTTCCTGACGAGCACGAGTCTTGATAAAAATGGCATCACGGCCCAAACCTGTGACAGCACGGATTGCTTGCAAAGCAAGATTAAAACGTTTTTTCGCTTTTTCAGGATCGATTGATTTTGGTGGGGCATATTCTTGAACATGCAGTCGGTCACCATATAGATCTACAGCGACATTGAAGTCTGGTAGATCAGCATCATAAATTCGCAAACAATAGATATTTTCTTTTACAGCCCATTTTTTCAAATTCTGCATATTCTTTTGCAAACGATTTGTAAAATCTTCAGCACCTTCAATTTTATCGAATTGAAGTGGTTGCCAATTGGCTAAGAAAGGTTGTGTCACAACAGGTGGCTTAATCTTACCTGAGCGAATATAAATAGGTAGCTTACCATTCATTAAGCGAAGCGTTTGAGTTTCGCTAAATGCCAACACGTCTGCTTGTTCAATTTGAGCTGCAATAACTGCGGCAGTTTGGTTGGCAAAGTTCTTTTGAAGTAAGCCAGATAGACCAAGATAGAATGAACGGCTAGAGCCTTTATCCCCAAGACGCTCACCATAAGGTGGGTTAGTGACAACGACCACAGATTTACCTTCTGCCTTAAAATCTGGCCAATCAGAAAGGGTGCGCTCTTCGATTTGAATTTGATCTAGCAATGCCTCAAATCCTGCAGCGCGGATATTATTTTTGGTTGCTTTTACTGCTTCCCAATCTGCATCAAAGGCATAGAATTTTGGAAGCGGTTTTTCTAAGGCAACCTTGTGACGTTCCGCAGCTTCACCTTTAATTTGCATCCAAAGATCATGATCATGACCATTCCAGCCATTAAAGCCAAAACGACGAACCAAACCAGGCGCGCGGTCAGTTAACATCATTAAAGCTTCAATAATGAATGTTCCTGAACCACACATTGGATCAAGAACAATATCTGGATTATTTTCAATTAATTTTGCATGTTGAAGAATGGCTGCAGCCAAGTTTTCTTTGATCGGTGCATCAGTCATATAGTGGCGATAGCCACGTTTATGCAATGAATCGCCAGACAAATCTAAACAGAAAGTATGTTCTTTTTTACCAGCCAAAGCGTATATGGTTATTTCTGGTTGTTTGATATCGATGCTTGGACGCTTACCGACAGCCTCCATGAAGGAATCTACGATACCGTCTTTCACACGTAAGGTGGCGAATTGGCTGTTGACTTTGATCTCACGTTCGACATGTAAACGCACAGCAAATGTACTTTGAGGTGCAAAAATAAGCGACCAGTCAAAACTATTTGCACCTTCGTAGAGTTCTTCAGCTACATCGCGTGCATCGTGAGTAAATTCAACTTCAAACGTATGGATAGGCGTCAAAACACGTGATGCAAGACGAGACCACATACAAATCCGGTAGGCATCAGCCAATTGACCTTTGAAAACCAATCGCCCAGGGAAACGTTCAACGTTTTGTACTCCTAAACCTTCAATTTCTTCTTGAAGTAAGGTTTCAAGCCCATCTGCACAGGTAACCCAATATGTAGAAAGACGAGGTTTAGAATTCATGAACATTCCCAAAGACAAATAAAGCAATCGCGTATTTTAACTTATTTTTGATTTTAAAACTGCTTTAATGCGCTGATACAACCATTTTAAAAATAATTTAAATTTAAAGATTGATTGAAACTGGTTGATATAGCCTCATAAAACTAAAAACACTAAAAGATAAAAATATGCTGGCTTTAATTTTCTCTATGTTTACTTTTTCATTATCGATGTCTATCTCTCCTGGACCTGTTAATTTAACTATTCTCAGTAGCAGTATGAACTTTGGTGTTCGAAAAACTTTTGCTTTTATTTCAGGTGCAACCATTGGATTTACTGCTTTACTTGCAGCAGTTTGCTTTGGTCTATATCAGATTATTTTATCGTATCCGGTTCTTTTGGATGCTATTGCGCTGTTAGGAACGGCTCTATTGGTTTGGATTGGCTGGAATATTTTAAGCGCTAAAGGCGAAAAAAATCGAACAGATCACAAAGATCTAGAGAAGATTCCAAATTTTACGCAAGGTGCGTTAATGCAGTGGCTGAATCCAAAAGCTTGGATTGCCGCCGTTTCAGGTACAGCCCTATTTTCAGCTTCAGAGAATAGTGTTTATTTAGCGCTTTTTGTTTTGATTTATTTTATGGTCTGCTATGTCTCTTTATGGCTTTGGGGATATGCAGGGGAAAAATTGGCTCAGTTTCTTAATGTGGCAAATCGAGCAAGAATTTTGAATAGGGTGATGGGAAGTCTTTTAATCGTGATTGCTATACAGATGTGTCTCACTCATTTTTTAACATATCCATAAAACCATGAGTAGATCATTTGTTGAAATTTCTATTTTTAAAATCTAACTCACTATTTCAGGGAAATTTGATTGAATATATGTATGAAAATAAAGATAAACAAGCTTTTATCTAGGAGTTATGAGCCTTATTTTTAAGGATTTAGACGATTTCAATCAAATGCTTTTGGTTAAATTAAGTTTTTGAAAATTTTTATGAAACACCATAAGTCGTGATTAAGTTAGTTATTGATCAGCTGCGGTGTGGGTCACTGCCAAATCATTTTAGAATCTGTATAATACGTTGACTTAACGTATAAGGAATCTCTCATGCACTTCGCTGCATTGCATACACCGAGCCAGATTCAACTCAACCAAGATGGGAATCTCAAACACTTCCTCACCATCGAAGGCCTTTCAAAAGAAACTCTTACAAAAATATTGGACACTGCACAGTCCTTTTTTAATGACCAAAATCAGCTCATTACCAATAATTTGCTTGAAGGCAAAACGGTAATGAATCTGTTTTTCGAAAATTCGACACGTACACGAACGACATTTGAAGCAGCGGCAAAACGTCTTTCTGCCAACGTACTCAATATTGATATTGCTCGCTCAAGTACTTCAAAAGGCGAAACACTGAGAGATACACTGTGGAATTTAGAAGCAATGGCGGCCGATATCTTTGTGGTTCGACATTCTTCATCAGGTGCTGCACATTTTATTGCGAAGGATGTTTGTCCAACTGTTGCCATTATCAACGCGGGTGATGGACGTCATGCGCATCCAACTCAAGCAATGTTGGATATGCTTACAATTCGCCGTGAAACCAATAAAAAATTTGAAGATATTTCCATTGCGATCATTGGGGATATTAAACATTCACGTGTTGCACGTTCTGATGTGGCTGCATTGCAAACATTAGGTTGTAAAGATATTCGTGTGATTGCGCCGAATACGTTACTTCCTTATGGCTTTGATGAATATGGTGAAGGTGTTCGCCTATTTAACAATATGGAAGCTGGGATTAAGGATTGTGATGTCATCATTACTTTACGTATTCAAAATGAACGTATTGATTCTCCTGCATTATCTTCACAAGCTGAATTTTACAAAATGTATGGTTTGAACAAAGAGCGTTTGGCTTTGGCCAAACCTGATTGTATCGTGATGCATCCAGGGCCGATGAATCGTGGTGTTGAGATTGATTCAAGTATTGCAGATGGTCCTCAATCAGTGATTTTGAATCAGGTGACCAATGGTATTGCGGTGCGTATGGCAGTTCTCGCTCTGGCGATGCAGGGTCAGTTACAAGAACAAGGTTTAATTGAAGCAGTTGCGGTATAAGGAATCAGTCATGTCTATTGTTAAAGTCGAAAATGTACGCGTCCTAGATCCAATTGCTCAAACTGATCAAATAGAAACTATTTTTATTCAAGATGGAAAACGCATCGAAGCGACTTCAGAGGTTCATGAGAGCATCGATGGGCAAGGCAAATGGCTGATGCCAACGATGGTTGATTTGTGTGCTCGTTTACGAGAGCCAGGTCAACAACAGCATGGAACGTTGAAATCTGAAGGTAAAGCAGCACGTGAAAATGGCATTTTACATGTATTTACCCCACCAGATTCAAAACCTATCGTTCAGGACAATGGTGCGTTAATTCATGGTCTTGTTGAAAAGGCAATGTTAGATGGTGGGATTTACCTTGAAGTGATTGGTGCACAAACACAAGGGCTTCAAGGAAATCAACCTGCCAATATGGCGGGTTTAAAAAAAGGTGGTTGTACAGCTGTATCAAATGCAAATGCACCTTTTGCGAATGACGATGTGGTGCTTCGTACGCTTGAATATGCTGCAGGTTTGAATTTAACTGTCGTATTCTATGCTGAAGAGCCTCAAATTGCGAAAGATGGCTGTGTGCATGAAGGCTTTATTGCTTCACGCCAAGGTTTACCAATGATTCCTGCTTTGGCAGAAACGGTCGCGATCGCAAAATATCTATTAATGATAGAGGCGACAAAAGTCCGCGCACACTTCGGATTACTGTCTTGTGGTGCTTCGGTTGAGTTAATACGTATCGCGAAGGAAAAAGGATTGCCAGTCACGTGTGATGTTGCAATGCATCAGTTACATCTTACGGAATCTTTAATTGATGGATTCAATTCCTTGGCACATGTACGTCCACCTTTGCGCTCAGAATCTGATAAAGAGTTACTTCGTCAGGGAGTGAAATCTGGAGTGATTGACGCGATTTGTACGCATCATGAACCACTCAGTAGTTCTGCAAAAATGGCACCTTTTGCAGAGACTTTGCCAGGTTTTACTGCTTTTGATTCATATGTTCCTTTTGGAATCAAATTGATTGAAGAAGGTTTATTTAGTCCATTAGAGTGGGTTGAAAAAGTAACGAGTGCGCCAGCTGCTGTTGCACAAATGACTGAGACATGGAAAGCACAGGCTGGATGGGTGCTGGTTGATCCAGATTTGGAATGGACACTTGATAAATCTTCTATTATTTCTCAAGGTAAAAATACACCGTTGATTAATCAAAAAGTCAAAGGTAAGGTAATTCGTACTTTCATAAAATAATGTGAATTCAATCATTTAAAGGTCGATTAATATCGGCCTTTTTTATTATGGATGATTGAATAATTCATGATTCAGTATATTTTATGAAGATCTGTATTTTTTAATAAAATTTAACTGAGAGCTTCAAGAAGAATAAAAAAAACTAATGAGGTTTGGTATTAAGAGCTTGAGCATGATTGGGGGAGTAGCATGAAACTTCAGATGAAAACATTGACCACATTGTGTATGGTTGGTGTGTTGTCAGGATGCCAACAAGTGTATTCAATCATGTATGCTTTTAATCGTTGTGATCAACCTGAAGTGCAATTAAAACTCGAACAAGTCATCCATAAAGACATCGCGAATATCTCAGCGACTCAACTCAAAAGTATTATAGAAAATGATCAAGTTATTATAGATGGTCAACTCTTACAGCGTAGTTTGAAACCAGTTCAATTTAAAATTGAAAACATTGATAAAATAAAGAAAATGAGATCCTCTGATCAGACGAGATGTGTACAGCAAGAGTCACTGCTGAACTACCATCAAATTATCTGACGGATGCTGATGTATCGCGCGCATTAAATCGAGAGTCAAATGTTTTAGAATCAGCTGCACTTTCTCAATTAAACTTTGAGAACAATCAGATTTCTACTGAGTTAAATTATAGTGTACGAATTTCAGAGCATGAAGTAACTGTACAATTGGTGAATGCACTACATTTCACCAGCTTTATGCAAAAAGTTCTAATAGATGCCCATTTAAAACCTTCACGTTTGACGGCTTTAGCGTTAGATCGTCAAAAGAAACAAGCACTTTTAAATCACCAAAATAAAACCTCAGATGATTATCAATCCATTCTTATTGCTGAAGCACAACTTAAATTAGATCAAGCCAATGAAGATCTAAATTCTGTATGGAGTAGAGCTTCACTTCAAGCACGCCAAAAAATACAATACGAGCAAGAACTGTGGGCAAAAAAGCGTAATTTAGAATGCAAATTTAATAGTGAAGGCGCCGATAATCCTGAAGTTTTTCGATTGAATTGCGAAACAAATATGGCGATTAGTCGAACATCTGAATTACAGCAAAAAATTTTCACTCTAAGTTAGGCATTGATTAAACAGGGTTGTTGAGCATTAGCTTTTACGCATCAAATTTTAAAAAAATAAAAATGTGATGGAGTTGTTGTTTTTAATTTGATTAAATATGTCAAAATTATAAATATGCGGTATAAAAAATGACGTATAAGATTAAATTGGCTTTGATTATCTCTACCATCTTCGTTGCAGGTTGTGATCTGAATAAGAAAAGCAAAGACACCTCACAGAATGTAGAAATTGCTGATTGGAGTTGTACTTCTCCTACGAATGTCAAAGAAATTGAACGCTTTGCGCAACAGGAATATAACAACATTTTAGATCGTCGTTTAAAAGCAACAGATCAGTATGAGTCAGATTTAAAATTACTTTCCCAAATCAACTCATCGCTTAGATTTGAACTCAAGTCGATTACAACAACGAATGATCCTTCAAATGCAACAAACAAACTGACGTGTTCAAGCCAGTTGGTTATCCACCTGCCGAAGGGGCTTCAACGTCGTGCTGAAAATGCATACCTTGAAAAACCTTGCGAATATGAATGTGAACATGACGAAGGTAGTTATACGCTCCAACATTGGATTAATGATGTTCATGGCAATATCAGTTATGGGCAAGATAAGCTCACAGGCACTTTGAATTATGAGATTATCAAGACAGATAAAGAAGGTTTAATGCTAAGTGTGCAACCTGATAATGCATTGTTAGATATTGCTGCAAGTATGACGAGATATGCTGTTCAATTTGAAGCATTTCGTAAAGCAAATCAGAATGAATCAAAAGCTTACGAAGAATATGAGGCAGTACAACAAAAACAAAAGGCCTTGGCACTCAAAGCCATGCAATTGAGAAAATCTGATTTAGATAAAGAGCAAGCACGAGCTGTCGAGCGACTTAATTTAACTTGGGATAATTTGAGCGGCGAACAAAAAGAACAGCTAAAGAGCGATCAAACTGAATGGTTCGAACGTCGTGACGTGGATTGTAAAGTGGTCTCTCAAAAGTCAATTGAAAGTATCCCAGAAAAAGAACGCGAAACTTATCAGCAACATTATCAATATTGGGACAATGAAATGAATCAAATAAATGTTGAGATGCAATATTCTAAATGTTTCATTCAAAAGACCAATGAGAGAATTGTGTACCTAAACAATGTGTTTAATTAATTCATTACAATATAGCAAAAGGGCGAATTGATTCGCTCCTTTTTTATCGGCATGCTTAGGTATACAGAATATATGTGGAAGCGATATGCGTATTAGTGTGATTGGAGCAGGGCGCGTAGCTCATCATTTGGCTCAGGTATTGAGTCAGCATCATGAGATTGTCCAAGTGTTTAGTCGAGAGCAATCTAAAGCCAATTTGTTGGCGGCTTTAGTAAGAGCTAGACCATGCAATGCAATTGAAGATCTCGAAGACACTGTTGATATTGCATTATTGGTGGTGAGTGATAAGGCAATTGAAGAAGTTGCTGAAAAAGTTGCAAAACAGCTTCCTCAGGCTTTAATTGTACATACGTCTGGCAGTACACATATCTCGAAAATCACGCAATATCATGAGCGTGCAGGTGTGTTCTATCCACTACAAACCTTTAGCTTTGAAAGTCAAATTGATTGGTTGAGTACGCCAATATTTGTTGAAGCGATGAGCGACCAGGATTTAGCATCCTTGACTCAAATGGCAAAAGAGTTGAGTCAAAAGGTTTATCAATATGACTCAACACAGCGCTTGAGTTTGCATTTAGCAGCTGTCTTCGCGTGTAACTTTACCAACTACTGCTATGACGTCGCTAAGCAGCTTGTAGATGCACAAAAAGTCGATTTTAATTTATTGTACCCATTGATTTTGGAAACTGCGAAAAAAGCGACTTTAAATCCCCCAAAACAGGTGCAAACTGGTCCAGCGATGCGTGGTGATCAAAACATTATCCATATGCATCAAGAGATGCTGGCGCAGGCTGGACGTACGGATTTAAGCCAAGTGTATAGTGTGGTGAGTGATCAAATTTATAAAAGACAATCAGAATAAAAAAACAGGACTTAAGTCCTGTTTTTTTATTATTGAATCTTTTTAAATAAGAAGTCGTTAATTTTATGGCCTTCTTCAATTCCACGACGTTCAAACTTAGTTTGAGGACGCCAGTCAGGACGAGGATAACTGTTACCTTTACCCGCCATATTTTCTAAACGAGGGCGGTTATCTAATACATCTAATATCCATTCTGCATAGGGTTCCCAATCGGTTGCAGCATGGAATGTTCCACCCATTTCAAGTTTTTCTTCAACTAAAGGCATACGATCGTGTGAGACAAAGCGACGTTTATGGTGACGTTTTTTCTGCCAAGGATCGGGGAAATAAAGTTGAATTGCATTGATACTGTTATCTGGCATTTCACGCAAAACTTGAATTGCATCCGCATCAAGTAAACGTAAGTTTGTCAAACCAGCCATACCCGCTTCATATACACATTGTGCAATGCCAGGAACATGTACTTCAATGCCGACATAATTGCGTTCAGGATTGGCTTTTGCCATAAGTACAAGAGAGCGCCCCATACCGAAACCGATTTCAACCGTCAATGGACGTTCAGGATGCTCAAATTGCTGACGTAAATCACCAACAGGATATTCCAAAATTAAGTGACCATATTGTTTAAGCGCAGTTCGTTGAGAAGTATTCAACGGAGATGAACGGCGCATAAATGTGACAATTTCGCGATGCTCGTTCAAGTTGTCTAATTCTACAACTTGCGGGTCTAATTGATCGTTCGACATAACTTTGGCAAATGAGAAAAAATTCGAATGCGGTATTTTAAGACCTGAGACTCCTAAGTCAAACCTTTTTCTACCTGAAAGCGCTACGTAGCTATCAATGATTTGTCGATCTATTCATGAACTTTTTCAAAATGTCATGAATTGTTCATCTACTTGTCATGCCTGTACACTAGGCTTGGAAAATAATATGAACAATGAATAAGACTTAAAATGAATAAACTCATATTATCTTTATGTATGATCGGATTTAGTTCAACGCCGTATGCTGAACTCATGATCAGCCAGTATGTGGATGGTAATAATAACAAGAAAGGTATTGAACTATACAATCCAGATGGAGGTGTTGTTGATTTATCCGCATATCAATTAAAAATATTTCCGAATGGTCAAACCACTGCGAATTTGATGGTCAAGCTGCAAGGAACTTTAACAACTCAGCAGCACTTTTTAATTGGACATTCAAATTTAAAAACTGAATTGGGTGAAGCTGTTCAGCAAACTGCTAACCTTTCATTTAATGGCGATGATGCAATTGTTCTCTATAAAAACAATGTGGCTGTCGACCGTTTTGGTGCGATTGGAATGCAGCAAAACTGGGCAACCGGTTTAAGCTTTGAACGTACAAAGAAAACACATGATGTCGTTTCGATAGATCCATCTGCACCCTTTGAAATTCAAAAAGAGTGGGCTAAATGGTCGGATCGCAATGCTTTTAACCAGTATTTAGCGATTAGTACAAATGAACCAATAGAGCCATCTCCGACGACTCTAAGTTGTAACTCTGCGAATACACCTATCGCTGAACTCTCACAAGCAGCTAAGAATCAAAACTATACTGTGAAGGGGGTGATTACTGCGGATTATCGTTATGCGAATGGATTCTCAGGTTTCTATATCCAAACCCCTGATGCCAAAGCAAAACCCGATCTAACTAACGCGATTTTTGTATATGCTCCTGCTTCAAGTCCTATAAAAGGAGGAAAAGTCGGAGAAGAAGTCGTTCTTAAAGGTCGATTAACTGAATATCAAAATCAGTTACAGATTGATAATTTATCCGAAAATATTTTAACTTGTAATCAAGCGGCAAGCGCTTGGATAACGCCATTATCAATCGAGTTACCATTTGAGAGTTTAACTAACGCTTCAGGGCATGCGCCAAAGCGTTATCAAGGTATGTTGGTTAAAATACCTCAAACATTAACGGTAAGTGAAAATTACAATTATGGTCGCTACGGACAACTGTCATTAAGTCTAGGACGTTTGTTTATGCCGACCAATATTTATCCAGCTAAATCAGCAGAAGCAACGGCATTGGCGCAAAAAAATCTTTTGTCCAAAATTGAACTTGATGATGGATATAATGCACAAAATTTAACGCCTACATTGCCAAGTCAGTTTAGTGCTTTAAATACCCTACGTGCAGGTGATCAGTTAAATGCTGTTGAGGGTATTCTAGAATATCGATTTAATTCTTGGCGTATTCAACCTGTACAAGGTCGTACTCAAATCCAAATTAAAGCCAATAACCCGCGGCCACCAATGATTCAGAAAAATTCAAACCAAACCCGTGTCGTGGCTTTCAATGTTTTGAACTATGATAATGGTTTAAATGGTTTTCCAACTGAGCGAGGTGCTAGCAGCAAAGCTGAGTTTGAGAAGCAACATACCAAAATAGTCAGTGCAATGAAAGAAATCGATGCTGATGTATTTGGTTTAATGGAAATTGCGAATAATGGTTATGGTGAAAATAGTGCGATTGCATATTTAACACGAGCACTTGGATCGGAGTGGAAATATATCACTCCGCCAAATTCAAATCGATTAGGTGATGATGCGATTGCTGTTGCGATTATTTACAACAGTAAGCGTGTAAAACCTGTTAACGCTGCTGCAGTGTTTGATGACCAGTCACAAAGAAATCGAGTGACCCTTGCTCAAAGTTTTCAACCAGTGAGTGGCGGTAAAATCTTTACGGTTATTCCGAATCATTTGAAGTCTAAAGGAAGTTGTCCTTCAAATGATCAATCTGCTGATGCGGATCAAGGTGATGGTCAGGGGTGTTGGAATGCGACACGAGTTAAAGCGGTACAACAACTCATGCAGTGGATTGCAAAGAATCCAATGCAAATTACAGGTCATCCGAATACGCTCTTGATTGGAGATTTAAACAGTTATGCAAAAGAAGATCCTATCTTGGCTTTAGAGCGTGCTAATTATACGAATGTACTGGCGGACAAAGTTGTAGGGCTCGGCGAACAGGCGTATACCTATGTATTTGGTGTCGACAGTAACAAAGCTGGATTTGGTGGAGCCGGTAATTTGGATCATGCTTTAGCTGATGCTTCGTTATTTCCTGCGGTTAAGCGTGCATTTGTATGGCACATCAACGCTGATGAGCCAACGAATCTAGATTATAACGAAGAATTTAAGACTACAGAGCAGAAGTCGCTCTTTTATGCTGATCATGCATTTAGATCATCTGATCATGATCCAGTGATTGTCGACTTAGAGCTCAACAGCTCAACAAATGCTGAGCAGCCACAGCGTGACACTAAGTCAGGTGGTGGTTCGTTGAACTGGCTATCCATTTTAGGATTAAGCCTGTTAGCCTTGGTTGGTTGGAGACGCAGAAACTATTCCTAAAACTTAGCAGTAAAAAAAAGAGCCATTTGGCTCTTTTTTTAAGTGTTTGAGATACGTTCTATCAATGTTACGCTCGCTTGGTTTAAACCAATCACACGTACCTGAGTCCCTTGAGCTTCAAATTTAGCTACGACATTCGCTAACATATTGACAGAAGTGATGTCCCAAATATGAGCATAGCTGAGATCTATTTCTACTTGCTTGATATCTTCTTTGAAATCAAAAAATGCATAAAAAATTTCTGCGCTACTGAAAAATATTTGACCTTTCACCGTATAGTAGCGCACGTGATTTTCTAATTCAGATTGAACTTTTACTTCACTCTCGAGTTTATTAATGAGAAATAGGGCTGACAGAATTACACCAATCAATACGCCTAGAGCAAGGTTATGTGTTGCAAGAACAATCATCACGACAGTAAGCATGACAACATTACTTTGCACGGGATGTTTGCGGAAATTTTTTACTGAATCCCAATTAAATGTCGTGAACGCGACCATGATCATAATGGCGACTAAAGCAGCCATAGGAATATAAGCCAACCAATCTTTAAAGAAGACCACGAGACATAGCAAAAAAACACCAGCCACTAATGTCGATAATCTTGTTCTTGCACCTGAGCTGACATTGATGATGGATTGCCCGATCATTGCACATCCAGCCATCCCCCCCATAAAGCCACTTACCATGTTCGCGATCCCTTGACCGCGACATTCTTGATGACGATCTCCTTCAGACTCAGTCATTTCATCAATCACAGTCGTAGTCATCATGGTCTCAAGCAAACCAACTGTGGCGAGCGTGAGAGAGTACGGTAAAATAATAAGTAAAGTGTCGAGATTGAATGGAATTTCAGGAACTAAAAATACAGGTAAGGTATCTGGGAATGCACCTAAATCACTAACTGTTCTCATGTCAGCGCCAAGTAGAAGTGCCAATACACTGAGTACAATAATACACACTAATGGCGATGGTATGATTTTTCCGATTTTGGGTAAATAGGGAAATGCGTAAATGACCAATAAACCAATCGCTAAAAATATATAGCCTAAGCTATTCATTTGAGCAATTTCTGGAAATTGAGCGATAAAAATGAGAATCGCTAAAGCATTTAAGAAACCATAGACCACTGACTGGGAAACAAAACGCATGAGTTTTGCGACTTTGAGATATCCAGCGATAATTTGAATTACACCTGTCAGAATCGTAGCTGCCAATAAATATTGTAATCCGTGTTCTTTAACAAGAGTGATCATCAGCAGCGCCATCGCACCTGTAGCAGCCGAAATCATAGCAGTCCTACCACCAAAGAAGGCGATCGTAACAGCTATACAGAATGAGGCATACAGACCTACCTGAGGATCAACGCCAGCTATCGCCGAAAATGCGATTGACTCTGGAATCAAAGCTAAGCCTACGACTAAGCCTGCAAGTACGTCAGTTCGAATGTTAGAAAACCACTGATCTTTCTTTAAATAAATCACAATTTGCCTTTCACAAAGATGTAGCAGCGCTATGGTAAAACATCACACAAATAAAAGCTGAAAAAAGCTTGAAAATTAATTCAATCTGCACAATATTCATAAGGAGATCATCGATGTTTACGCTTGCTTGCAATTTAAAAAACAGTTCTTATTGAAAAAAAGCGTGAAGCAATTTAAAAATGATAGTAGTTAGATAACAAGGAAAAAGTATGAAGTTGTATTATTCGCCAGGTGCATGTTCACTCGCAGCGCATATTATTTTAAATGAAATTAATGTTGATTTTGATTTGGTTCGTGTTGATCTTAAAACTCATACCACTGAAAAAGGCGAAGATTACTTCGCAATTAATCCTAAAGGCTATGTGCCGGCGCTAGAAATTAATCCTGGCTTAATTTTAACGGAAAATGTCGCAATTTTACCATTTTTGGCACAGCATGATCCTGCTCAAGATTTAATTCCACCTTCTGGATTAGGTCGAGCAAAAGTACTGGAGTGGCTTGGTTATCTAAATTCTGAATTACACGATGCTTATGCAGTGTTTTTTGGTGCACCACTCACGGAAGATGCTAAACAAAAAGCGTATGCCGAAGTTGATCGTTTACTGACTTTCATTGATAAAACCATTGGTGAATCTAATAATGATTATTTGGTAGATGATAATTTTGGACCTGCAGATGCGTACTTATTTGTACTCACCAATTGGTCTAATCATATTGAACATGACTTGAGTCATTATAAAAATATTATTCATATACGCAATAAAGTTGCAGAGCGTCAGTCTGTACAGATTGCGATGCGAGATGAAGGATTGATTCCTTAACAGGTAAGGTTTCGTTCCGTTTGTTTCGAGAAAGAGCCGAAAGGCTCTTTTTTTACTCTAAAATTTTCAAAGAAATTTCACAAATATTTTTCAGAAATAGAGAGCATTAAAAAGACAAATTTTTCATCATAATTCGTTTCAGATTCAGTGGTAATTCATTAAATAAGATATCGTTATTCATGATATTTTTTGAACTAAACATTATTTAAGTTGCTGATTTAAATCTGATATTTATATTTTGTATTTAAATCGTTGGACTAAAAAATGAGTTTGAAATTATATTCTTACAACGAATCAGGTAACAGTTATAAAGTACGTCTGTTAGTAGCATTATTGAAAGTGGATCTTGAAATTGTAGAACTAGATTATTTCAGTGATGAACAGCATAGTGAGAAATTTTTAAAAATTAATCCTAAAGGCGAAGTGCCAGCATTAGTAGATGGCGATATTGTTTTAACTGATTCTGCCGCAATTTTGGTGTATTTAGCAGGTAAATATTCATATAAAAACACATGGTGGTCTGAAGATTTAGTAGAACAAGCTAAAATTTTAGATTGGCTTGCCTTTGCTGCCAGTTGGGTGCAATTCGGGGTTTTCACGGCACGCGCGATATTGTCTTTCAAAGGTCCATACAATGGTTTGGGATTAGAAAGTACTGAGCAAACATTTAAAGAGGCGAAAATACGTGGTCACAAATCTTTGGCTATTTTAGATGGTGTGCTCAAAGACCGTGAATGGTTAGCGAATAATAGACCAACTATTGCGGATATCGCAGTGTTTGTCTATGTCGCGTTAGCACCTATGGGTGATATTTCTCTAGAGCCTTATCCAAACGTACGCGCTTGGATTGAAAGAATAAAAGATTTACCTAACTTTATCAAAATTGATGGATTGGATGATCCTTTGTATCGTCGAGTGAGTTAAGAAAAAACCCACTTTAAAAAGTGGGTTTTTTTTATTTAAAAAAGTATCCAGTTTCTGGAGAGCTTGCATTTGCCATACGTTTGCGTGGCATACGACCAGCAAGATAAGCCTCGCGTCCAGCTTCAACGGCTTTTTTCATAGCAGAAGCCATTAGAATCGGATTCTGTGCAGCAGCAATTGCAGTGTTCATGAGTACGCCATCACAACCTAATTCCATCGCAATAGCAGCATCACTAGCTGTACCAACCCCAGCATCCACCAATACAGGGACTTTGGCATTTTCTTTGATGATAGAAATGGTATGTGGATTAAGAATACCTAAACCAGAACCAATTAAACTCCCCAAAGGCATAATAGCGACACAGCCCATACTCTCAAGTTCTTGCGCGACGATAGGATCATCAGAGGTATAAACCATGATTTCAAAACCATCATCGATCAATGTTCTTGCAGCTTTTAAGGTTTCAGTAATATTAGGATAAAGCGTTTTTTCATCACCTAATACTTCAAGCTTGACTAAATTGTGACCATCTAAAAGTTCACGTGCGAGCATACAAGTGCGAATGGCACTATTGGCATCAAAGCAACCAGCTGTATTGGGAAGAATGGTGTATTTTTCCGGTGGAATCACTGAGAGTAGGTTAGGTTGATCTGGATTTTGACCAATGTTTACGCGACGGATTGCAACAGTAACGATCTCAGCACCACTGGCTTGGATTGCTAAGTCAGTTTCCTGCATATCCTTATATTTTCCAGTGCCCACTAATAGTCGTGAACTAAATGAACGTGATCCTATGATCAACGGACTATCTTCCATATTTACTCCGAGTTAACCACCGCCAACAGCATGAATTATTTCTATACGGTCAGCATCTGAAATAGGGGTATCTGCTAGTTTACTTTTTGAAATGATCATTTCATTTTTTTCAACAGCAAATCGTTTACCTTCTAGCGATAATTCTTGAACCAGTTCTAATAAGTTTTGGCATTGCGTTTGAATCGACTCGCCATTTAAAAAAATATTCATCAGATGACCTTCAAATTAATGTTGAATTTTGAATGCTTGCCATGCTAAAAGTAGCCAGCCAATAATCATCAATGCTCCACCAAGAGGTGTAATTGCCCCTAACCCGCGCGGGAGCCCTAAAGCCATGAGATATAGAGATCCACAAAATAAAATGATACCGAACTGGATGAAGATAAAGCTGAATTGAGTTGAAAAGTTTGGAATTATTTTTGGTATGAGTGCGAGTATTAATAATCCAATTGCATGATAAAAGAAATAATCAGTTGCAGTCTGCCACCATGTCAGTTGGGCTTCGGTTGCACGAGCTTTAAGGCCATGAGCGCCGAAAGCACCTAGCATTACGGCAAGCGCTAAATTAATGGCTGATATTGAGATCCACATCAGGTTATTCCCAATCGAAAATTGCGTCATACGATAGCATACATGACGTACGATTTTTTTAAACTTGCATAGCGTAAATACAAAAAAAGAGCTTATAGCTCTTTTTTTGTAATCGTATTAATTTGATGACATGGCGATCTTGATCTTGTCCATGGCATTTTTTTCAAGCTGGCGAATACGTTCAGCGGAAACATTATATTCGGCTGCTAGTTCATGCAACGTAGACTTATCATCATCTAACCAGCGGCGCTGTAAAATATTGCGTGAACGATCATCCAGCTGATCCATTGCTTCATGTAAAGCAGAGGTGCTCTGAGATTCATAATCTTCTTCCTCTGCTAAACGAGCAGGGTCATAACGATTATCCTCTAAGTAAAGCGCAGGAGCGACATGAACTGAGCTTTCATCATCTTCATCAGATTGAGCTTCGAAGGCTGCGTCATAAGCTGTTAAACGACCTTCCATTTCAAGAACTTGTTCAGCTGTTACATTTAAATCAGCCGCAATAGATTGCGCTTCCTCGAGCGTTAATTTCTTGCTCGATTTTTTTAAGCTTCTTAAGTTGAAGAACAGTTTACGTTGAGCTTTAGTTGTCGCAATTTTAACAATACGCCAGTTACGAATCACATATTCGTGGATTTCAGCTTTAATCCAATGTACTGCAAAAGAAACTAAGCGTACTCCCATATTGGGATCGAAGCGTTTTACAGCTTTCATCAAGCCTAAATTACCTTCTTGGATTAAATCGCCTTGAGGTAAGCCGTAACCTGCGTAACTGCGGGCAATATGCACAACAAAACGAAGGTGGGACATCACCAGCATTTTAGCTGCGTCTAGATCTTGGTCATAAAAATAACGTTCAGCTAACTCTTTTTCTTGTTCAGCTGTCAAAATAGGGATCTGGTTTACAGTACTAATGTAAGCACCTAAATTGACCCCGGGCGCAGACAATGACAGGGGCATCAATTGATTGCTGCTGTCAGTCATGAGTACTCCTTATAGGAAAATAGTTTAAAAAACCAATTACATTCATCTTAATCCTTATAGCATACAGAATTAAGCGAATTTGGGTAGTGAAATGTAAATTTAAATACAATATTTATCCATGATTAATTTAGATGAAAACACCTAAGATTCAATCACGTAATGAAATTCAGAATCCGAAACTTGTTTAAATGCGCATGTCAATTTATGTAGCTGACAATAACGTTGAATATCGATTTGACTGTTCGGATCTGAAGCTTTTAATAAAAATTGCTGAGGTGCACTATTTTGTTTCATCGATTTCTTAAGTAGCAGTAAAGGTAAAGGGCAAGGTTTACCCATCGCATCGATTAACACTTGAGACATAGTAAAACACGAGATTGAATAATAAAGTTGGTCATTATTCTAGCAAAAGTGTGACTTAAGAATAAAATTAAATGATTTAGATGAACTGTTCAAATAAAGTGCAATTTTTGCACTAAATTTGTGTGATTAATATACAAGTTTTAGTTAGATAATTAGCTAAAATTTTTCTATTAATTGTGTTGTACCCATGTTAAGCTCAATGCGTACTTAAGGATTGCGTAGAGAAATTTGTTCTCTAAGCCTTATTTATAATGGATATAACCGGGATTTTGTTAATAGTTTTACAGAATGATTACAAGCTTTGAAATAAAAAATGTTTTAAAATTTGTTTGCTCTGCTGTTTGCAACACCGGGTGGTCCCTTTTCTTACCAACTGAGGATTAACTTATGACAGCTCGCGAACAAGGCGTTGTTAAGTGGTTTAACGATACTAAAGGTTTTGGCTTTATTCAACGCGCAGGCGGTGATGACGTATTCGTTCATTTCCGTGCTATTCAAGGTGAAGGCCACCGTTCACTTCGTGACGGTCAACGCGTAGAATTCAGCGTTGTACAAGGTCAAAAAGGTTTTCAAGCTGAAGAAGTTCAGCCTTTAGACTAATCCTACTTTTCACTGAAAATTAGGTTGCGCTCCAATTTTGATAAATTGGGGCGTTTTTTGTTTATACTATAGACCATTATCAAATATTGATTGTAGAGCCCCTTATATGTCATCAGGTTTCGAAACCCTTAATTTACATCCGCAACTTAAGCAAGCGATTGATGCTTTAGGGTTTAATGAAATGACCCCCATTCAACAGAAAGTATTGAAATATACGTTGGCAGGGCATGATGCAATTGGACGTGCACAAACAGGCACAGGAAAAACCGCAGCATTCTTAATTAGTGTTATTAATGATTTATTGAACAATCCGATACAAACACAGCGTTATCGTGGTGAACCCCGTGCTCTAATTATGGCACCAACGCGTGAGCTTGCGATTCAAATTGAAAACGATGCACGTGATCTGACTAAGTTTACCGACTTAAATGTTGTGACTTTGGTGGGTGGTGTAGACTTCGATAAGCAAAAAAAACAACTGGATGAAAATTTCGTAGATATTCTTGTCGCGACACCAGGTCGTTTGATTGATTTTACTGAACAAAAAGAAATTTGGTTGGATCAAATTGAATTTTTAGTCATTGATGAGGCAGATCGTTTACTAGATATGGGATTTATTCCTTCTGTTAAACGCATTGTGCGATTCTCTCCACGCAAAGAACAACGTCAAACTTTAATGTTCTCTGCTACGTTTAGTTATGATGTACTCAATCTTGCTCAACAATGGTTATTTGAACCTGTTACTGTCGAAATTGAGCCTGAGAAAAAAACCAATGCTGACGTAGAGCAACGTGTTTATGTGGTTGGGAAATCAGATAAATACAAATTGCTGCAAGAAATATTGCGTGATGAGCCCATTGAAAAGGTCATGATATTTGCAAACCGCCGTGATCAGGTCCGTAAGCTGTATGATCATCTTAAGCATGATGGTTACAAGGTAGTGATGTTATCTGGTGAAATCGCGCAAGATAAACGTTTAAAGATGTTGGATCAATTTAAAAATGGCAAACACAACATTATGATCGCAACAGATGTGGCTGGTCGAGGTATTCATGTGGATGGTGTGTCACACGTGATTAATTTTACTCTGCCTGAGCAGTCTGATGATTATGTACACCGTATAGGTCGTACAGGTCGAGCAGGAACAAGAGGGGTGAGTATCAGTTTCTTGTCAGAAGATGATGCTTTTTATTTACCTGAGATCGAAAAAGCGATTGGTCAAAAGATTCCATTGACACGTTTAGATGGTTATTGCTAATTACTCAATAAAAAAAGTCCCATCAAAGGGACTTTTTTTATAGGAAATTTTAGCGGGTTGAATTACAGCTGAAGGTGATTGTTGTTTGGTAGTCAGTGTCTTTTTCGATTGTATTTTTAGTGCCGATCACAGAGCCAAGAACTGATGAAGCTGCAGTAATGAGTTTACCAGTCTGTTCATCCACAACACCTTTTAGTGCGCCGTTATATTCAGTTTTTTCGTCAATTAAGACAGGCGCAGAATTCTTACCACAAGTTTTGTTCGCGGCAGAAATTGCATTATTTTTTGCAAGAACTTGGGTTTTGCCTAATCCTGACACTTCATATTGATTGTTTGGTTTTTGAATAGCAAGTGTTTCAGTAGGTGTTGATGCACAAGCACTCAGGAGAATTGTTGTAGTCGCTACAGAAGCCAATGTCATTAATTTTTTCATTTTATTTTTCCTCTAGCGTTGCAATATTAAGTTTGGAGCTCAGTCATGTATGCTAGGGCTTAAATTCCAAAGAATTAAGCATGTTTTGTATCGATTTTGAAGTGAAATGCCTGATTTATGTTTGATTGTAATTATGCTGCATGCCTCGTGTATAAGTATAACTGTAGAGTAGTTTTCAATGTTTGTGCTAAGCTTAAGTATATAGTGTTAGTTTAAAGATTAGTCTTCAAATGTCAGATCAATTTTCTCAAGTAGTGCATGACAATATTCATCAGCGTCAATCCGTTGGTCATTTGGTAGAACCTCATCCTAACGCAGAACAATTAGAATTAGCTTTTAAAGCCGCTTTAACCGCACCCGATCATCATCGTCTGAAACCGACACAATTTATTGTTGTGAAAGGAGAGCAACGTGAAGCATTTGGTGTTTTACTCAGTGAAGCAGTAGCAGACCTTGGTGAAACTGATTCAATTCAAATTGAACGCGTACGTCATCATCCTATGCGTGCACCTATGCTGATTATCGCTGTAACACGATTTCATGATCATGCGAAAGTTCCATATTTTGAGCAAACTTTAAGTTCAGGCGCTGCAATACAAAATCTTTTGCTCAGTTTACAAGCTCAGGGTTTCAATACCATGTGGCGCAGTGGTGCTGTTGTGGAGTCAGATCTATTTAAAAGAAAGCTGGGGCTACAAACGCATGATTTAATTTCAGGTATCATTTATGTAGGGACTGCTTTTAAGGCGATTGCACCACGCGCTGAGATTGAAACAGATGCATTCGTCAGTTTTTGGCAGCCGTAATTGCAACATTGCAAATTTAACGATTAGAAAAAGAATGTTTAGGATTTAAAAGAATGTCGGAATTAAAGTTTTCAGATTTGGTCGAGCCAGTTGCAATTGATCATAAAACAGCCTTGCGTGTTACGATTCTTGGTGGTGGTAGTTTTGGTACAGCCATGGCGAATACGGCAGTGCGAAATGGTTGTGACACCATGATTTGGATTCGTGATGAGGAAATTGCGAATGAAATCAATCGAACACATGTTAATTCAAGATATTTGCCGGATTACAACCTTGAGCCAGCATTAAAAGCAGAATCCAATCTTGAAAAGGCTGTTCGAGATCGAGACATTATTTTGGTCGCTATTCCGAGCCATTCATTCCGAGATGTACTCAAACAGATCAAGCCCTTTATCACTGCTCAGGCGGTTGTATCACTCACAAAAGGGATCGAAGCTAAAACCTTTAGTTTCATGAGTGATATTATTCGTGAAGAGCTTCCAGAAGTGCCTTATGGCGTCCTTTCGGGCCCAAATTTAGCGAAAGAAATTATGTCAGGAATGCCTGCTGGAACAGTGATTGCCAGCCATTCTGAATTGGTGAGATATGCAGTGCAGCAAGCATTACACAGTGCACTATTTCGTGTATTTGGAAGCGATGATGTACATGGCGTGGAGCTTGGAGGCGCACTTAAAAATATCTATGCTGTCGCAATGGGGATGGCTGCAGCCTACAACGTTGGCGAAAATACCAAAAGTATGATTTTGACACGTGCGTTGGCGGAAATGAGTCGCTTTGCTGTACAGCTAGGCGCAAATCCACTGACATTCTTAGGTTTGTCTGGTGTTGGCGATTTATTCGCAACGTGTAATAGTCCTTTAAGTCGAAATTATCAAGTTGGATTTGCTTTAGGTTCAGGTAAAACCTTAGAGCAGGCAACGACGGAACTGGGGCAAACGGCTGAAGGGATTAATACCATTGTGCAAGTGAATGCAAGAGCCAAAGAGCTTGATGTCTATATGCCAATCACCACAGCACTTTATGAAGTGATTTATGAAGGTGCACCACCATTACATATTGCATTATCTTTGATGAAGAATGGTCATCGAAGTGATGTTGAATTCGTATTGCCGCATCATAAAGTTTAAGATTAATGAATGGTTTATCATCATTGTCATAATGTTTAGATATGATGGATGACACATGGTTTAGGGAAAACAAATGCAACTCACTTTAGTTCGTCATGGTGAAGCCGCTCCACCAATTAATGGTAATGACTCGAAACGACCACTGACTGAGCGGGGTCATATTCAAGCTGAACAAACTGCGCACTTTTTAAAAGACGTAGTAGCACCTGATATATTTGTAGTGAGTACTTTGCTCAGGGCGCAGGAAACTTTAAAACATATACAGCAACTCTTTCCAAATGTTGAAGTTTTAGTATGTGATAAAATTAAACCTGACGATGATGCTAAAGTTGCAGTTGAGTGGTTATCTCAACTACCTTTTGAGAATATTGTGGTTGTATGTCATATGAATGTTGTGGCATATATTGAAGAAATTATTACGTCTGAATTTTTTAATCCTTTTTCGCTTGCTGAAGCGCGGATTTATGATCAGACAGTCATTGCTGCGGGACTTTCCACAAAATTAAAACATTTTGTACCGTCAGCTTAATAACCATAAGTGTTTAATGAATAAAACGGCAGAATAAAATTAATGTTGTATTTATGGATGCCAGTGTCGAATGGGGTTTGGCTCTGGTCAAATGGTGAAAATTGGAATTCATCAACAACGCTAGAAGAGTTGATTCAAGATACTCAACCGTATCATGGACAAGAAGCTGTTGTATTCTTTTCAAGCCATGATGTACAAATTATTCAACAAAATATGCCCAAAGCTCAATTCAAGCAAATTGGAAGCGAAGGCGCTAAATATTTACTTGAAGAATATACCATTCACTCCATTGATCAGATGAAAGTGCTTACTCAATTTGAGGCACCAGACCAATTGTCAGTAATGGGGATCAGTCAATACCAAGTCCAAACAATGCAACATGCTCTGAACTTGATTCCGGTGAAAGTGGTTGCGCTATTACCCGATTTTTTGGTCTTACCAGTGCCAGAACAGGGGCAAACTATTTTAGCTAATATTCATGGGCATTTATTGGCGAGAACAGGATCAAATCAAGGTTTTGCGATTGATGATTTAGCATTGTTTTTGGATCTATTGCCAAAGCCTATACATATTTTGCATGATCGGTTAAATGATGATCAGATGATGAGTTTGATTCATGCAACGGAACAAAATGAGTGGGAAAGCTTTAATTATGTATTTAAAGCTGAAAAAAAATTAAAGAATCATCCATTCAATGTTTTGCCTAAAGCAAAAAACACAGAGGGTGGAATCTCAGGCTATTGGAAAGCATGTGCAGCACTGCTTGTGGGCTTGCTTGTAGTGCAATTCAGTTATGATTTAGTGCGTTGGGTAAAGTTAAAAAAAGTATCTGATCAAACGGCTTTGGTTGCGGTAGAGCAATATCAATCGTGGTTTGGACCCAATAGTCGTCTCAATGAGCAAAATTTGCGAAGCCAATTTGAAAGTAATTTGCGGATGAGTAAACCTGCAAATACTGAGGTCTTACAGTTAATCAGCCGTGTAGGTCCGATTTTAATGCAACATCAAATTATCGCAAATCGTGTTTCTTATGAAGCATCTGGTTTAAGTATGGATTTGGTGGCGGACTCATCCGAAAAATTACAAAATCTAATTCAGCAAATGAATCAGCAAGGCTTCAAAGCTGAACTTGGGAATGTGCAAACTCAGGATAAAATGGTCGTTGGTTTGGTGAAAGTACAATAATGAAAACTTTAGAAAAATTTCAAAATCAATTTGATCAATTATTTGAAAAGATTGATGACTATTTATCGTCATTGAGTGTGCGTGAGCGTGTACTTGTCATCGCTGCAACGATTATCGTTGTCGTCGCATCAATTGGATCTGCTTTGTGGAAAATGCACGAAGCAGCAGATAATCAGCAAAAAAGATTGAATGAACTGAAAGACACATTGGTGTGGATGCAATCCAATGTGGTGACAATGAAATCTTCAACAGATTTAAGTCTAACACCTTCGGATAAAATTCAGCGTGTGGCACAACAAGCAGGATTATCTGTGGTCACACAACCAAGCGATAATAAATTAATGATCAGTGCTGAGCATGAAAACTACGCGATCCTCGCAAATTTTCTTACCCAATTGGTTCAAATGGGTTTAAGTGTTGAAAAATTGGAACTTATTAAGTCTGGAGCTGCGATTAAATTAACAGCATCAGTACAGTAAGTGGTGAAAATAAACCTATGACAGGCATAGCGTTTTGGGCATACTCAGCCTATAATGTGGCAACTTAAAAAACCGCAGTTTTTGAGATATGTTATATTCGCTTGCTCGTCCATTTCTATTTTCATTGGCGCCTGAGCGTGCACATGATTTGACATTATCAATGCTTAAATCGACATATAAGTTTGGCATAATGCGTCAAAAAATAGACCCAAAGCCAGTGACTTGTATGGGTATTCAATTTCCAAACCCAGTTGGTTTGGCTGCAGGTTTAGATAAAAATGGTGCATATATTGATGCACTTGCGAGTTTAGGTTTTGGTTTTATCGAAATTGGAACCATTACCCCTCGACCTCAGTCTGGTAATCCTCAACCGCGTTTATTCCGCCTTCCAGAGGCTCAAGCGATTATTAATCGTATGGGTTTTAATAATGATGGTGTAGATCAGCTGATTGAGAATGTTAAAGCAGCAAATTATAAAGGTGTATTAGGCATCAATATCGGTAAGAACGCCGATACAGCAGTTGAAGATGCTGTAACTGATTATCTCATTTGTTTAGAAAAAGTTTATAATTATGCATCTTATATTACTGTTAATATTTCATCTCCGAATACCAAGAACTTACGTAGTTTACAAAGTGGACATGCATTAACAGAACTTCTTGAAACTTTAAAAAATCGTCAACTTGAACTTGCTGAACAATATCAACACTATGTTCCACTGGTATTAAAGGTTGCCCCAGATTTAACTGAGTCAGATATTGAATTTATTGCATCTCAATTAATTCAATTTAAAATTGATGGTCTGATTGTGACCAATACGACTTTGTCACGTGAGGGTGTAGAAAATTTAGCGCATGGTGATGAAGCAGGTGGTTTATCTGGTGCGCCTGTATTTGAAAAAAGTACACAATGTCTATCTGCATTTTCAAAATTACTTCAAGGTCAAATCCCATTGATTGGTGTTGGTGGTATTCTTAGTGGTGATCAAGCCGCGACTAAACAGCAAACGGGTGCGCAATTGGTTCAAATTTACAGTGGTCTAATTTATACAGGGCCAAAACTGATTAAAGATTGCGTACAAGCTATGACCTAATCTATGAATACCATCGATATCTTTATACTGATTATTCTGCTCATTGGAGGGCTTAACGGTTTGCGTCAAGGATTCGTTAAAGCCTTTGCGAACTTGGTAGGATGGATTTTTGCACTCATTATGGGTGCAAAATTTGCGGGTAAAATTGCGCCTTCAATGTCCGCACTCAGTCAAGATCCTGTGGTTCAAAAAATAGCGGCATTTGCTTTTATTGTTCTGATTATTGTTGTTTTGACTTGGATCGTCACTGCAATATTAAATCGGTTGCTGAAAAGCTTAAAGCTTGGTCCATTAAATCGATTGGCAGGTGGTGCATTTGGCACCTTGAAAGGTCTCTTAATCGTCCTCATTACTATGCAAGGGATTGGTTCATTTGTAGAGAGCTCTCCACATTGGAAACAATCTAAGTTTATTCAAACTTTATTGCCTTACGCGCCTTTAGCGACTGAGTACACCAAAGAGACAGCGTCAAAAGCTTTAAGTCATATGAAATCAGAAGAGTCGAATCAATCATCAGATTCTTCTCGTCAATCATCTTCTGAACAAGATGATTCGTCATCTCATTCAACGAATAATCCTTTTTATTAATCCTAGCTTGTCTGCGAGGTTGCTATGTGTGGAGTTGTTGGTATAGCTGGTAAATCACCTGTTAACCAAATGTTGTTTGATGCATTAACGATGTTACAACATCGTGGACAAGATGCTGCAGGGATTGTGACATGCCATAATGGTCGTCTCTTTTTGAGAAAAGACAATGGCATGGTGCGTGATGTATTTCATACACGTCATATGCGTGCATTGTTAGGTAATTACGGAATTGGTCATGTCCGATATCCAACAGCTGGCTCATCGAGTAGCGCTGAAGCACAACCATTTTACGTAAACTCTCCTTATGGTATTACTTTAGCGCACAATGGTAATTTAACCAATGCTGACGAGATTCATGATGATCTGTTTAAAACAGATTTACGTCACATGAATACTGATTCAGATTCAGAAGTGTTATTAAACGTTTTTGCACATGAATTACAAAAACGCGGCAAACTTACACCGACTGCGGATGATATTTTCCATGTAGTCACTCGTGTGCATGAGCGTTGTAAAGGTGGTTATGCTGTTGTTGCGATGATCACAGGTCATGGTTTAGTTGGCTTCCGTGATCCAAATGGTATTCGACCTTTAATTTTGGGATCGCGTGATACCGATGATGGTGTTGAATATATTCTTGCTTCCGAATCAGTTGCTTTAACAGCGCTTGGTTTTAAAGTTGAACGTGATGTGATGCCAGGTGAAGCAATTTTTATTGATGATGCGGGTAATCTATTCACGAAGCAATGTGCGGCTAACCCACATCATAGCCCATGTATTTTTGAGTATGTTTATTTTGCTCGTCCAGATGCCATCATTGATGGAATTTCGGTATACAAAGCACGTTTGAAAATGGGTGAGAAGTTGGCGCAGAAAATCCTGCGTGAATGGAGTGAGGACCATGACATTGATGTTGTCATTCCTATTCCAGATACTTCGCGTACATCCGCTTTAGAACTTGCCAATACACTCGGTGTGAAATTCCGTGAAGGTTTCATGAAAAACCGTTATATCGGTCGTACCTTCATTATGCCGGGTCAGCAGTTGCGTAAAAAGTCTGTACGTCAAAAGCTCAATCCAGTTGAATTAGAGTTTAAAGATAAGAACGTATTGCTTGTAGATGACTCAATTGTGCGTGGCACAACGTGTAATGAGATTATTCAAATGGCGCGTGACGCCGGTGCTAAAAAAGTTTTCTTTGCATCGGCTGCACCAATGGTGAAATACCCGAATGTCTACGGTATTGATATGCCAGTTAAAAACGAATTAATTGCTTCAAATCGTGATGTTGAAGAAATTCGTGAAATGATTGGTGCTGATCGTTTGATTTTCCAAGATTTGGAAGATTTAAAGCAAGCTGTTCGTACGAAAAAAGTACCTGAGTTAACTGACTTTGACTGCTCAGTATTTGACGGTATTTACGTTGCGGGTAACATTGATGAGTCATATCTCGATGGTTTAGAGCGCAAGCGTAATGACTCTGCCAAGAAAACCAAAGATGGTTATATCGATCTAAATATTGATGCAGCCTCAGTTGATCTGAGTGGTATTAAAGAAAATTAATTTATAGTTTTCTATTTGAAAAAGCGGGTATTTCCCGCTTTTTTAATTTATGATCACAACACAATGTAATGAGGAAATTTTACATTGAAAGATGTTAGTGGTTACTTTATTAAAAACAAAAATATGCTGTGGTCATTAAGCGTATGTTTAATTGTTATTGTGCTCGCAATTATCATTTTAAACACGACGCTCGGATTGTTGGTTCATTATATTGATCCTTCTGAGTCCATTTGGTGGCATTTTCTCAGTCCATATATGATGGTGCTATTGATTAGCATTATCGGTGGTTCTGTCGTTTATGAGTTTTATGTCTTCCGCTCGGGTGGTCATACGCTCGCAAAACAATTGAAAGCACGACAACTCACTTTTATTGAAAGTACTCCAGAAGAAAGTACAGCGCTTAGGCTTGCTGAAAAATTAGCACATCGTTTCTCAATTGATACACCTACACTCTATGTCTTACCCGATGAAATAGGGGTTAATGCACTGACTGCGGGTTTTCATCCCAAAGATACTGTGATTATTCTGACTTGGGGGGCGCTACAAAATCTCGATGAGTTAGAGCTTTATGGATTGTTGGGTCATGAATTCCATAAAATTTTATCGGGTGAAACTCGAGAAAATACTCGTCTTAAAATTTTATACAGTGGGTTAATTACCTTTAGTCAATGGGGCAGTAAAATCGCGAAGCAGGGATTTCGACGTAATCGGGATCAATTGAGAGATAGTTTGGAAACAACTTTTGTGGCGATCGGTGGAGTCATATGGTTAATTGGTAGTTTAGGCGTCTTTATTACGCGTCTGATGAAATATATTACTTTGGGTAGTCGAACATTGTATAACGATGCAATGACAAGACAATTATTGAGTAGTAATGCAAATATTCAAACCTTATTAAGAATCTATGTTCATCACGCAGGATCACAGATTCATAGTGAATATTCTGAAGCTATTTCTCATATGTGCTTTGCTAACTCACTTAGTCCTCAAAGTTGGTTGAATATCCAACCTTGTATTCAAGATCGTATATATGAATTAAATCCGAATTTACTTGAAGATATTCAATTAGAAAATTTACAAAAATTACGAAATCAACCACTATTTAGTTTAATGCGTTCTTTAGAGGAGTCTATTGCTGAAGAATATAATCCATGGATGTCACCACAGCCACTTCCATTATTAAGATTATCACCGATCAGCTTTGCAATTAAGGATGCCATCAAACCCTTAAATAGTGAAGTTAGACAGCAGATGAAACGTCCAGAACTCATTCAAAGGGCTTTGCAAACTTCGACTGGTGCGCGTGAAGTGATGGTTGCGATTTTAATGATTCGGCAGTACCGTGAATTTATTCCTTCTGATGCGCCTGTGAGTCGTGCAATTGTCGACTCACTGTTAAATATAGATGGTCGAGTGCATATTCAAATTTTTCATGAGGCATGTAAGCAGTTGGGAAATATGCCTGCTACAAGTGCGCGTCAGTTTATTACTAAATTGGCTAAAATTATTCAAGAAGATGGTGAAATTGGACTTTTGGATGCTTTGCTGATTGAAAAGGTGAAGTCTCAACTGGATTTATTGCCAATACATCGTCCAACATCAATCGAGGATGCTAAGCCGCAAATTGTTAGGCTAATAGATGCGTTATTACATGTTCAGCAGTTAAATACTGCTAATCAGCTTGAAGTTAGAACCCAAATCTTAGAAAGAATTTTAGCTCGTGATGAAATTGAGTTTTATGAAGAAATTTCAGATGAACCTATCGACTTAGGTGAAATTCTCAATGATATTGCTGGATTATTGTTGAGAGATCGGTTGAGTATTTTGGGTGTTGCTGAATTATGTTTATGGAATGATCGAATCATTACACAAGATGAGTTAGATGTACTTGAATTATTATATTGGCGACTTGGATTTGAAAGTGATGAAATTGTGGATCAAATGCATAAGAAAAATAGCGTTATTATTGTTTAGCTATCAATGCATTCTGAGTTTAAAAGGCGCAAGGATATTAATGCGTCAGAAATGAAATTAAGTTATGATTGTTTGCGGATTAAAAGTTCAGTAAAAGATTAAAAAAGTGGGTAGAATACCCAGCCCTCATGTCAGTCTATCTGTAATGAATGTGAATATGTTAGAGCACCAAAGAAGCCTCTTAGCTGTGATGGGAATCGATATATGGATTCCACAAAATACGGCACAAACACGTCATTACAAACCTTCCTTATATCGCGATCAGGTTGAAGAAAATCATCCAATAGATGTATGTTTTCCTGAATTTGCGCAAGCTCAATCAGAACAGTTCTTCACAAAACCAGCTTCACAAGCTGAACAGCTAAATATAGAGGATTCTTCGCTTCAATTAAAAAGTAATCCAGACGGTGTGCAGCTTCCTCGAGAATCTGTGGAAAATGACAAACAGTCTCAAGATGAGGTTGCTGAGCGTCAACCGCTTGTAATCGATGCTTTTGAAATTCAAGCCATGATCACTAAAACACATACTATTCTGCTAGATGCTACAGCGCTCACCACAGATCAAGAAAACTTATGGGTGAATATCCAGCGTAGTGTGAGTTCACAGTTTTACGATTTAAAATGGCCATTTAATTTCGCACAATTCCAAGATGGAAGAGGTGCTGAGGTATTTATACAGGGTTTTATCGATGCATTATCTGTTGATAAAAAGATATTGAGCTTAGGGTGTTTGCCGCATATATCGACGACTCAGCATATGCAGATTGCAAGTTTACAAGACATGATTAAGCAGCCATTGTTAAAACGTCGCTTGTGGAACTTAATTAAAAATTAAATCGATACTGGATCTAAAGAGGGAGTTTTATGAAAAAAAAGGTTGTGGTATTTAGTCAGATAGATCCGAAAATATTAAATCAATTAGAATCGAAATATCAGGTCGTTCAAATTAATCCAAAACAGGGTGACATTAATGAGCAACTTTTAAGAGAAGTTGCGGATGCAGATGGGATGATAGGCGCTGGGCGTCGTTTAAATCAAGACAACTTACAGACCGCAAAAAAACTTAAAATTATTTCTTCGGTCAGTGTGGGCTATGATAATTACGACGTTGAATATTTAAAACAACAGGGTATTTGGTTGACCAATACGCCTCATGTGTTGACAGAGACGACTGCTGATTTGGCTTTTACCTTATTGATGAGTGCGGCTCGTAAAGTGACACATTTAGATTCTTGGACAAAGCATGGACATTGGACGCGTACCGCTGGTGTTGCACAATTTGGTCAAGATTTTTATGGGAAAACGCTCGGTATCATTGGCTTAGGTCATATCGGTGCTGCGATAGCTCGACGTGGTTTTTATGGATTTAATATGAATATTCAATACCATAATCGAAAACCATGTATAGAGCGAGCTGAGCCTTTAAAGGCGAAATATTGTGATCTTGATACTTTACTTTCAACGTCTGATTTTATCGTCATTGCAGTCGATTTAAATGAGCAATCGAAAGCGCTGATCGGTCAAGCTCAATTTGAGAAAATGCAAAAACATGCTGTGTTTGTGAATATTGCCAGAGGATCAGTTGTGGATGAGTCGGCCTTGATTGAGGCGCTTGAAAATCACAAAATTTTTGCTGCTGGTTTAGATGTTTATCAGAAAGAGCCGCTCCAAGAATCACCATTGTTTCAATTGGAAAATGTAGTGACATTGCCGCACGTAGGTTCGGCGACAGCAGAAACCAGAATGAAAATGGCAAATCTTGCTTATGATAATCTGGTAAAAGCCTTAGATGGGGATGAGCCTCAATATATTGTGAATAAGTAAAGTCTGTTGAGCATGATAATAAACGTAACAGTTCATCATTAATCTTCACATTATTCAATGTTATAGTCGATGAAGTACACGTTTAGGAATACAGGTTTGAAGAAGATCATTTTGGCTTTATTGATAGCGAGTTCGAGTTTTTCAGCGGCGGCTGATGAACTCTACAATGCCAATAAAATTCAATTTGAAGTGCCTGATATTAATAGTGGTGTTGGATTTATCGATCAACAAAAAGAAAAAATGATCGGTGAAAAAGTCTATCGTCAAGTACAGCAACAACTTCCAGTGTTAAACAATGTTTGGTTGGAAGATCAATTTATGGCTGTATTCCGAAAAATTATTGCGCAAACACAGTTGGGTCAACCAATTGCTTTGGTGATTGTAAACGATCCGCAAATTAATGCCTTTGCTGTACCTGGCGGTTTATTTGCATTGAATAGCGGATTAATTACGTCGGCAAAGAACATGGATGAAGTTGCGGGTGTGGTTGCTCATGAGGTGGCACACGTCTCGCAAAGACACTATAGCCGTTCTCAAGAGGCTTTTAAAGGGCAGGGATTGCTTGCACTCGCTGGTATCATAGTGGGTGCTGCAATTGCATCACAAGCTGATGGTAATGCAGGTGCTGCCCTGATGATGGGAACTCAAGCTGCATTGGTGGATCGACAGTTAAGTTATAGTCGTAATCAAGAGCGTGAAGCAGACCGTATTGGAATGCAATTAATGTATCGTGCTGGATATAACCCGTACAGTATGTCTGAGTTTTTTGAAACCATGAATCGTGCGACTCCAAAAATTAGTTATCTTCCTGATTTTTGGTTAACACATCCTTTGACTACTCAGCGTATGAGCGAGGCTCGATTACGTGCAGATCAACTTCCTAAAGTTCCATATAGCAACACACTCTCTGAGTTTGATCAGATCAAGTGGTATACCGCAGTTGTGACCAATCAAACCAACGAGGAACAGTTAAAGGGAGTGGTGAGAGCAAATGCATTGGCTGGAAGAATTGCACTGTCTGCTTTTTATTTAAAGCGTGGTGATTTTGATCTAGCACAAAAAGAAATTGAGCTTGCTAAGAAAGTCCAGCCAAATCATCAGCTTATCGCGCTTATTCAAGCAGATATCTACTTGGCGACCAATCAATTTGATTCTGCGCAGGAAACGATATTGGTGCGCCAACGAATAACACCTGAAAATCGTGCTTTAAGTTATAAATTAGCTGAAATTTATATTCGACAGGGAAATTTTGTTGCTGCTGAAAGGTTGGCGAATAAATTTATCCAAATCAATAATCGTGATACTCAAGCATGGTTCATTCGACAACAAGCGGCAAATTTAGATATTAAAAATCCTTTACGTACTGTAAATGTATTGCGATATCGGGCTGAAGTTGAATATTGGAAGGGAGCGGAAGAGAATGCGATTCGCTCACTTATTCATGCTCAGCGTTTAGCCAAGGAGAATAACTCTATGAGTGCAGTCATCAATCAAAGACTGCGGATGATGCAGGATGAGCGTCAACAAAAATTATAAGAGGTTTAAATGATAAAAGGTCAATGCTTATGTGGAAAGGTGCAATATATTTATCATGGTAATCTTGAGAAAAGTATCTTGTGCTATTGCAAGCACTGTCAGTTGGCTCAAGGCGGTTTTGCTGCATGGAATAGCCCGATCCCGCTTGAAAACTTCGAGTTAATTTCTGGTGAAGATGTGCTTAAGTCTTATTTTCATACCGAGTTAAAGGCAAGAGTATTTTGCGGTGAATGTGGAAGTCCTTTATATTCACATCGGCTTGATTTACCAGGCGTTATACGTTTAAGGCTCGGTTCTGTGGTTGAAGGGAAAATACCGCCACCTTATGAAGAGTTTTTCCAGGAATACAAACCTAACTTTATTGAAACTATTCATTCTTAATGGTTAGATTGTTTTAGAATGATGAATGAATAAATATTTTAAATTATGTGATTGAATCTAATAATGAAATTGCCACTATTTTTTATGATGTTGTTTGGGGTGGGTGTGTTCACTCATGCGGAAACACTTCCTGTTAAATTTACACAAGAGATTGAAGTTGTATCGCAAATATATAATGCCGATATGAGGCATTTTCTAAAAACACTAGCGCCAAATACAACACAGTTTAGTGTTGATCAGACTCAAAGATATTGTGTCATTGTTGGAACTTATGTCGATGGCTTTTATCAGGTGGTGGATAAATATCGAAAGGATTTACCATTTTCCTACTCTAGAATGAGTAAGCAGGATGTTGTTGTGAAAGTGAAGCAATCGAAAGAAATGCAGATTTTACAAAGATATAATATTCAATGTGAGCTTAAATAATCAGAAAGTGAAAAACTAAAAAGTATTGTTGTAATAATATCGGGGATACGTGATTTAGACTGGACTATTTAATGACATTATTAAATAGACCAAATCAAACATAATACGAAAACTTAAGAAAGTTGAGCTTTAATTTTACTCGAAACTTGTGCAGGATCGGCACGTCCGGCTATGATCGGACGTAGAGAATTCATCACCTTACCCATATCTTTCATGCTAGTAGCTTGTTGCGCAGCAATCGTTTGCGCAATAATTGAATCAAGTTCTTCCTCAGTCATAGCTGCTGGTAGAAATTGAGATAAAACCTCAACCTCGGCTTGTTCCTTACTAGCTAAGTCTTGTCGATTAGCGCTTTCAAAAGCTTTAATCGATTCTTTACGTTGCTTGATTTGTTTTTCAATGACCGCGAGAACTCGACTATCATCTAGTTCTACGCGTTCATCGACTTCGATTTGCTTAATTGCTGCTTGGAGACTACGAATCACCGTTAACTTATCCATTTCTTTAGCACGCATTGTTGCTTTCAAAACGTCAGTAATTTGGTTTTTTAAAGTAGTCATTTATATATCCGAGCAGTCAATCACAAATTAATCTTAGTAAAGGCGAGTAGTACGTACTGATTCACGCGCCAATTTCTTTTGGTAGCGTTTAACAGCAGCAGCTTTTTTGCGCTTACGTTCTTGAGTTGGTTTCTCGTAGAATTCACGTTTACGAACGTCAGCTAAAACACCCGCTTTTTCGCATGAACGTTTGAAACGACGGATAGCTACGTCTACTGGTTCGCCTTCTTTCAATTTAACTTGTGGCATGAAGAATCCTCTAGTTTATGGATAAGACTAAGCACCGAATTGCGCTGAGTCACAAGTGAAGGTCAGTATTTTACTCATTTACATCTCATATCACAAGTCTATAATAGCTTTAGCAATATTTTGAAATGGGTTAAAGGCAATTTAATGATCGTTTTAGGCTTAGAAACGTCGTGTGATGAAACTGGTCTCGCACTCTATGACAGCGAAGTCGGCTTAAGAGGACAGGTGTTATATAGTCAGATTAAATTGCATGCTGAATATGGTGGAGTGGTACCCGAATTGGCGTCACGCGATCATGTTCGTAAATTAATTCCTTTAATCAATCAATTGCTTGAAGAAAGTCAAATCAAAAAATCTGAGATTGATGCAGTGGCTTATACACGTGGTCCAGGCCTAATGGGTGCACTCATGACCGGAGCATTGTTTGGTCGTACGCTTGCATTTGCGTTAAATAAACCAGCCATTGGTGTGCATCATATGGAAGGGCATATGTTGGCGCCTCTTTTATCAGCCACTCCACCGGAATTTCCGTTTGTCGCCTTGTTAGTCTCGGGTGGGCATACACAATTAATGGCGGCATATGATATTGGACATTATGAAATCTTAGGTGAGTCAATCGATGATGCAGCGGGTGAAGCATTCGATAAAGTTGCTAAAATGATGGGGCTGCCTTATCCAGGTGGTCCAAATATCTCTAAACTTGCTGAACATGGTGATGCCACTGCTTTTGAATTTCCACGTCCTATGTTGCATCAAGGTTTGGAGTTTTCATTTAGTGGCTTAAAAACAGCGGTTTCTGTCCAAATGAAAAAATTAGGTGATGAAAACCGAGACGCTGATATTGCTGCGAGTTTTCAAGAGGCTATTGTTGATACATTGGTCAAAAAATCAGTTAAAGCATTAAAGCAAACTGGTCTTAAGCGTTTGGTCATTGCTGGTGGTGTGAGTGCCAATAAGCGTCTTCGTGAACGTCTTGAAGCAGATTTAGCTAAAATAAAAGCTCAAGTATATTATGCTGAACCAGCTTTATGTACGGATAATGGCGCCATGATTGCTTTTGCTGGATATCAACGCTTAAAAGCAGGACAGCATGATGGCTTAGCCGTGACAACGACGCCACGTTGGCCGATGACGGAACTCAAAAAACCGACTGAAGCATAGATGTTTGGTCACGAGAAAAAAGAGGCTTATAGCCTCTTTTTTTATATTTACACTATTGAAAGAATTTGCATGTCTTCTGGTGAGAGTTGAAGATTCACTGCATTTGAAAATTGGGTAATTTGTTCAAGGTTTGTTGCACTGGCGATTGGTGCTGAAATATGCTTTTGCGCAAGTAACCAAGCCAAAGCTACCTCAGCAGGTGCCGCATTGTGGCGCGATGCCACTTCTCTGAGCTTATCTAAAAGGTTTAAGCCTCGCTCATCAAAATATTTTACAAGCGTATCTGCACGTTGACGCCCTTGAATATTGTCTAATGACGAATATTTCCCAGATAGAAATCCACTAGCCAGACTATAAAAACTTACGACACCAATTTGATGGCGTTCACAAATGGGTTGCAGTGTTTGTTCGAATACATCGCGATCGTAAAGATTATATTCAGGTTGAAGAACCTGATAATGTTGCACACCAATCTTTTGTGCAGCTTGAATAGAAGCGTCTAATTGATCAGCTGAAAAATTAGAAGTGCCATAGGCGCGAATTTTTCCTTGATCTTTGAGCTTTGAAAATACTGATAATGTTTCCTCATGAGGTGTGTTTTCATCAGGCCAGTGTGCAAAATAAAGATCAAGATAATCTGTTTTTAAACGACTAAGTGAGTCTTCAACTGCTTGCATAATCCATCGTTCAGATAAACCTTGATGTCCGGGAATCCCCATATCTAAACCGACTTTAGTAAATAGCACGATGTCTTCACGTTTACTTGGATTTTGTTTTAACCAATTACCAATGATTGTTTCTGACTCGCCACCATGATTGCCTGGTGCCCAAATGGAATAGAAGTCTGCTGTATCAATGGTGTTAAATCCACGCTCATACAGTGCATCTAAAATTTTGAAACTTTGTTTTTCATCAACCGTCCAACCGAATACATTTCCTCCGAAGATGATGGGTGCGATGAATAAATCAGTTTGTCCAAGTTTTCTTTTTTGCATGAAACATCCTAAGTAGAATAATAAGACTTACTCTAGCTATATAGGATTTGTCTATTTATCGCTATCCAAATAATGTATAAACATTATCCAATGATTTTGACAAAAAAGAGGCAAAAAGCCTCTTATTAATTCTCTATGTATTCAAGCAGAATCAGAAACGATAACCTGCGCTGATGTTGAACCCATCAAATTTAGCCCCATCAACTTTAGTACCTTCATAACCGATATTGATCGCATATTGCGGAGCAGGATTAATATTAATACCAACACCATATGCAAACGCTGTTTCACTTAGATCCATGTTTTCGTATATGTTCAAGGCGCGATATGAGCTTTCAACTTTTGAATGCGCGATCCCGACAACACCATAAACACTGAAATTCTCATTAAGACGATATGCAGGGCCTGCTAGCAAAGAAAAATGCTTTACATCTGTATCTTGGCGTTCACCTGGTTCAATCCAAGTTTCATCACCAGTTTGATACGACATTGTTGCCATAACGCTTAAAGGAGTCTCGAGTTCATAGCGATATTGAGCGTGAACACCACGAATATCAAACGCATTTTCAATTTCAGACTGAGCATAACCCAATGAAACGGTGTGTTGTTGCGCAAAAGTTGTCGTTGTTAAAGTGGTCATCGAGAGGATTAAACCCAATTTTAAAAATTTAGTTATCATGGCGCATGCTCATTATTTGTGATTTATTTATCATTAAATGCTAAAAATGGCGATCATTTTTTGGCAAACTTTATTGTACTGTCTATTTTATTATTGTAAATAAAAACTAAACAAATAATTTTATTTGTATTATAAATGGTGTGAGAATGTATTTATTGACTCGCAATTGAGTTTTTAAATCGTTCTTTTAATGCAATATAGTGGGAATGCTGTTTAGCTTCATCCCATTTCACTTTAAAAATTCGTGCTGCTGCAGCCTTAATAGCGTCTTCTTGTTGGCGTGGTAGTTCTTCACGCCCGTGAGCACCACTTAAACCTTTTTTGTCATTAGGTACAGGACCTTTATATTTTTTTCCACCTTTATGGTTGGCATAACGTCTCGCTCGGGTATAACCCATTTGTAAAAATTTACGAGCCATATCTGCACCGACAAAATCATCGACTGCTAAATATGCAAGAAAGAGTTGATAAATCTTATTAGAACTCTCTCTAGCTTTATCTTCATCTGCAAATTTCCAAAAGGGCAGAATTTCAGATTTGTAGGGTTCGACGAGTAATACACCCTGTTCACCACGACCAATTCGATAGAGTTCTGGTCTTTCTCTGAAATTAATTTTTTTAAAGTCCAAAGAGTAGTCAAAACTTTGAGAATAAACACGAGTGCTTCTATGTGGGATGGTATCAAGGTCGTTATGATTGCGAGTCATCACGTTCTCTTTTGTACTTTTAAAAAATATATTAGGTGATCTGAAATGAAAAACGATTATAGAATTGTGAGTGATATTTTAAAATTGTGATTAGTTGTTTTAAAGAGATGCGCTAAACACGCCGAAAGATTGAAATTGAACTGTACGAGAAATCAAAACAACGAATTAGACTATGGACGATAGCGGGGCGAAATTAAGTTTTAAACTTAAAATCTAGCAGACACAAATGATTAGACATGACGATGCTCAATAAGAAACATTTTGTCATATAAGTTTTATATCTATGAATTAATCTAAGCGATACGTATAAAAATAATTTTGGAAGACTGATTGGATCTTATCATCATCATTTTTGGCTATCTATATGGTCGTAAATTTCATCCCAACAAGTACATTGAACAAGTATTTTTTTTAGCCCTGATTTTATTTATATTTTTTTGCACTGTTTACGCAGCGCCAAACCTACTCGCATTAGAAAATCCTAAAGCTGTTTTGAGCAAGTTAGTTATTCTCGCACTCGGGGTATGCGCATTTACTTACTGGTTTAGTTCACTATTTTATAAGAAGAAACAGCAGAAAAACAGCAAACGTAAATCAATCCAAATTAAGGATATCATTAAAATATTGACAGTATATCTTTTGCTTATTTTGGTGTTTGTAGGAGGGATCTTCACTTATAGAATGGATTTAATAGATGAGCAAATAGCTTTAAGTATTCAAAACGTTCTGATCTACATTATTCTATTTTTGATCGGAGTCTTTATATCAGCATTTAACATCAAAACATTGCAATGGCATGATTTTAAACTCCCAATCATAATGGTATTGGCAAATACAATATTTGCCTGCTTTATGCTGATAATTTGGAAGGAAAGTGCTGTATTGCTTTCTGGATTCGGTTGGGCAAGTCTGTCTGCTGCGATGATTTCACAAAAACTAAATCCCTTATTGGCAGTTCAAGCTTTAATTGTGGATATGATTCGAGGGATGTTTTCCATCATTTTTCTACAGCTTTTTGGAAGACATCAACCACAAGCAGCAATTAGCACCACAGGTGTACTGTCCTGTGATGCATTCTTACCGATGATTAAGCAACATTGTGGTGAGCAATATGTGCTAGATGCGTTTAAAGCGGGACTATTGTTGTCGCTGTTTTGTCCATTGAATATATTTATTGCGATTCATTTTACTCAAAGTGTGACAAGTTAAACGGTAAAACACCTCAAAGACAGTGATTTTGGCAATCACTAACATACCATCACCATTGATATATCCGGCATTGTGATTCAAAAAAAATGCAGCATCCTCATTCATGTTATCGTGTTCATGCTTACAACCGCGTGTTCCTCCAAGGCCATCGTTATAAATAAAAACATGGCCAGATTTTGAAAGTTGATAATTGAATTGCTGAGAGAATAGGGTGCAAAGGTCTTGCATTTCTGTATTGTTATCGAGGTTTAAGCGAGTAGGCCATGTATTTTTTTTGAAAGCATATCGTGTAATTGCACGATAACTTGAGGGATGTAAACACACAGCAAAAAAATACGATGGTGCTGGGTGGCGGAGCATTTGAGAAATAATGAAATAAATGTATTGGAATTTTAACAGATTTGATTTTCGATAGGCGCTAAGAAGACCTGCTTGACCACGAAAAACATTCATTGTCTTGTCATTCTTTTTGACTTCATAACGTTGCATACATAAAAATCCAACAGGTTTTTCTTCATCAAAATAGATCAAAACCCGTTTGCTTGCAGCATCATCAGGGGCATAGGCTTGAGCAATGTCATTCAAATCACAACCCTCTGGTGTCATGAAGATCGCTTGATGAAGCATTTTTAATATATTTTGAACTTCTGGGAATTGTGTATGTTGGTTACTATATTTTTAATTTGAAGCATGGATGCAGCCTTTTTCTATAATTATTTGCGTCCCTCATACTATTTTTGAATTGTTAAGTTTGGGTTACATTAATTTTTTTGAAAACAAAAAATGGTTGTTATGTTATATTGTTTTAAATTATTTTTTTTAATTCTTATTTAGTCAATAAATTTTATTTAAATTAATAACCTAAAGTAATATTTGAGCTTTTTTTTATTTAAAATTTTTTGATATCGATATAGAGCAATGAGTTAAATTATTAATTTTATCTTTATAATTATTCATGAATAATTTATCAACTTTTATCGTAATAAAAGCTAATAACTTAGATTAAAGAGTGAAAGTCGAGAAACTAAGACGTTATTCCATCTTAGTTTCTTATTGCAGAAGCTGATGTAAATGCTTAATCACGCTTTAATTGAGTAGAGCCGATCCAATGTTTTGAAAATTGGAATGCAGAACGACCTGAGCGTTGACCTCTGGCTTGGCACCAACGTAGCGCTTCAGCACGTACTTCAGGTGTCATTTCAATACCAGATTTTTTTAAATAGTGCTCTACAATCTCTAAATAAAGATTTTGATCCATCGGGTAGAATGAAAGCCAAAGACCAAAACGATCAGACAATGAGATTTTTTCTTCGATCGCTTCTTGCGGATGTAATTCAGTATATTGAGGCACGTCTACTTTAGTGATCGGGGTGTTTTCATGCATAAATTCTGGGAGTAGGTGGCGGCGGTTACTGGTCGCATAAATAATAAAGTTGCCAGAACCTGACTCTAGTGAACCATCTAACACACTTTTTAAACTACGATAATTTTCGTCTTCAGCATTAAAGGCTAAGTCATCACAATACACGATAAATTTTTCGGGACGACCTTCAATAATTTTTTGTATTTCTGGTAGGTCTGACAGATTATCACGCTCAATTTCAATGATGCGTAAACCACGGTCAGCATATTTTGACAGTAAAGATCTTACGATAGATGATTTTCCGGTTCCACGAGATCCAGTCAATAAAATATCGTTTGCAGGTAAACCTTGTAAAAATTGTTCAGTGTTTTGCAGTATTTTTTCTTTTTGTTTTTCGATACCTTTTAAATCATCAAGATGAATTATTTTAGGTTTTTGAATGGGGATCAGCCGTTTATTTTGCCATTTGTATCCTAGTGCTGAGAAATCAATTTCCTGACTCGGTTCAGATAATGTGTGATTAAGTTGGTCAATAAGTTGAGAAATTTTTGTTAACAGTTGATCTGGTAGTTCTAGAGTCGCCATAGGTATTCGTGAAATACAATTCAATAAAATCAAGTTTAATCTACATGATGACGACAGCGATGTGAACTGATCTAAGGGATAAATCTATGATGACTGGTCGATACAAGAAATAAATTTTATTAAGTTGATTATTTTCTGCTTTTTTTGCATAGTTTAAAAACTGAACAAAACTAATTGAACTAATAAAAATCAAAGGACTAGCTCAATGATTTTAGGCACTCGTAGTCAAATTAATCCGCATCAAGCGTATCGAATTAAAAAAATGCAACATGAGCTTGAACGTGCGGAGAGCTATGAAGAGTGGAAAGACATTGCCTTAAAGCTGGATGAGGAGACGGGCGCTCAGGAATGGAAGTTTGATAATACTTCACCCTATTTTGATGCTGAAATTATATCGCATCGTTTAAATCTCTTACGCCGTTACAAGCTGAATCATCGTGTAATTGATCTGATCTATATTTTGCGAGAAGGCCTGAGTCATGATGTCGCCAATATTGGTCATCCAATGCTGTTCACACAAACATATATTGGCACTAAAAAACTTATTGAGGACTATATTGAAGAGGTTTCACAGAGTTTAATTTATATCGCTTCAAATGAATGTTCGGGTTTGACGTATCAAGAAAAATTTGATTTTTTTAAAAATTGTCAACTGACCTATGGTCAACCTGCAATGATGTTTTCGGGTGGGGCCTCATTAGGTTTGTTTCATACAGGCGTGTGTAAGGCGCTGATGGAACAAGATTTGATGCCGAAAGTTTTATCAGGTTCGAGTGCTGGTGCGTTGATGACGGCGATGTTAGGCGTTTCTGATCAAAAAGATATTGATCAGCTGCTGACAGGAGAGAGCTTTTATAGTGAAGCATTCCATTTCAGAAGTTTCAAAGAGTTGCTTAGAGGAAATGGTGGTATTGCTGATGTGCGATATCTTAAGAAATTTTTAGTGGAAAATTTAGGGGACTTAACGTTCCAAGAAGCGTATGAAAAGTCTGGACTTGATATTAATATCAGTGTCGCACCTTATGATGTCGCTCAGGAAGATGCTCGTATCATGAATAAATATACTGCGCCAGATTTACTGGTATGGAGTGCAGTATTGGCATCATGCGCGGTTCCTATCTTATTTCCTCCAGTTCGACTGACCAGTAAGCGTTATGATGGGGTGCATACACCATACTTGGCAAGTATTCGTTGGGTGGATGGCAGTGTGAGAAGTGATTTTCCACAAGAGAAAATGGCTCGTCTCTACAATATTAATTACACCATTGCCAGTCAGGTGAATCCACATATTGTGCCATTCATGCAAAGTGATGCGGAGCGTTTTAGAACAGATCTACTCAGCTGGCCGCAACGTTTAGTGCGTAAACATGGTAAAACGATTGCGATGGATGTCATGAATTTCACTCGTGACCGAATGGGCAGTGTGCCGACGATTAGACGACTATTGGATCACGGTTATGGTATTGTTGATCAGCGTTATTATGGTGATTTAAATATTGTAGGTAATTATAGTCTGCGACATTATCATTATATGTTACAAAATCCGCGACCTCATTTGTTTAAAGTCCTTCAAAGAGAAGGGGAACGGGCAACTTGGTCAAAACTGTCCAGTATTGAAACACATGCGCGTATAGGAAAAACCATTGAACACTGTTTGGATATGCTGACGCAACTGAAACAGCAAAATGAATCTCTTGAAAAACAATCTACAGTGGCAAACCATTCAGCCTCTGCTCAGGCAACCAGTTAATTCTGAACAAAGTCAGCAGTATGGTCGTCTAATTTATTGTATCGAAATAGACGACCAAACGTATTGGGTTAAGCGACAACAGCAGGGTATCAGTTCACAGCATGAGCAGTGGTTCGACAATGAGATAAAACACTACCAATCACTCAGTACTTGCTCTTCAAAGATCTTAGTGCCGTTTGAGATCGTGTATGACGAAAACAGTAGATTCAATACACCTACATCAAAACATGATTCTTCATCATTGATTCTGATTGAAAATGCGGCGCCGCTATTTGAAGTAGAAAATTCTGTCTATACTCAAATGCAGACCTTCCCACACAATGAGTTTTCAAATGTGGTCAATTTATTATTACATAGTCTAGATGCATTACTATCGATTCATGAGCAAGGATGGGTTCATGCAGATCTTAAAAGAGAACATTTTAGAATATTGAATGGTCAACCCAAATTAATTGATTTTGAACAGATGTTTCACTTTGAGTGCCATCCTCAAGTTTCTACACATGGAACACCAAGGTATATGGCGCCTGAGTTGTTTCATGGTGAGTCAAAATCACAAGCATCAGATATATATGCACTCGGTATTATTTGGTTAGAATGGTTAAATCAGTACTCAATCCGTAAAAAAAGCTATATAGATTGGGCAAAATGGCATTGTCAGCAATTAAAAGTTGAAATTATTAGGCCTTTTTCTGACTTAACACCAGTACTCCAGCAGATGTTGATGAAAAATAAATCACAAAGATTGGACAATATTTATCAATTAAAACAGATATTAAGCGAATTTGTCTAAAGAAAAACCAGTAAAATGGATAATTGTTTTATATTTAGTCAAACAATAAGGTTTTTCAAAAAAAGGGCTTGTCATGAGATAATGATCTCTATAATATACACAGCCATCGGGGACGTGGCGAAATTGGTAGACGCACTGGATTTAGGTTCCAGCGCCGCAAGGTGTGAGAGTTCGAGTCTCTCCGTCCCCACCAAGTAATTTACTAGGTGGAGTGACCGAAGTAAGTGAAATAGAGGATTGGTGTAATGGTAGCATGACGGTCTCCAAAACCGTTCGTCAAGGTTCGAATCCTTGATCCTCTGCCAAGTTTTATGAAGCTCAGTAATATAATTGAGTATTCAAAGGGGACGTGGCGAAATTGGTAGACGCACTGGATTTAGGTTCCAGCGCCGCAAGGTGTGAGAGTTCGAGTCTCTCCGTCCCCACCATATTAAGGCAAGGTTTGATACCTTGCTTTTTTATTGCCTATATTTTTATATAAATACAGGCTGAAATATCTAAACATAAAAAAAATCGCCTACAAAGAGGCGATATTAATATTTAAATGATCTATTCAGTATTCATTCCTTTGAATTAAGCTGAAATTAAGCCTTCAAGTGATCCTCGAATTCTTCACCTAATTGCATTGCCAACGTATTTCCAGATAAGTCACATGTCACTAAACCATATTCTTTTTTAAAACTGAAAGTGAAGCCTTGGTTATCCTTTAAATTTCGAACGGAATAACCTAATTTTTCTAACCAAATTCTGAATGCAATTAAATTTTTTGCTTTGACCACTTTCTTCATGAGACAACTCCTTTGACTAATGAAATATTAATAAGGTTAATGATGTTGTTTTTAAAGGGTTTGAACCTAAATTAATGTAAATATATTTTAATTCTATAGAAATGTATATATTTCATGCAATTAAAAGACAGAATTTGATCATGTTGTTAAAGCTTTAAGATAAAGAAGAGAATGTATTGTCTGAAGGGTTTAAAAACTGAGCGAATATCGCTCAGTAATAAACACCTGTAATTTGAACAGATAATGCTAAATTTAGAAATTATCTTTCATTTCCCGAATACGTTTAAATTCTTCAGCACTGTTGACGCGCAAGAAAGGATTGGTCTCAAGTTCAATTTCAATGGTGGAAGGTAAGGTTATTTGATTTTGATCTCGAAGTTTCTGAACTTGCTCAAATCGTTCTTGCAATGCCTTATTCTCAGGTTCTACTTGTAAAGCGAATTGTGCATTTGAGAGCGTGTATTCATGGGTACAGTAGACTTGAGTTCTTGGAGGGAGCGCTGACAGTCGGTTAAGTGATTGATACATTTGTTCAGCCGTTCCTTCAAAAAGGCGCCCACATCCCATTGCAAATAAGGTATCTCCACAGAATAAACTGTCGATTTCATCTGCAAATATTGTGATATGACCTAAGGTATGGCCAGGAACAGCGATGACGTCAAGTTTTAAGTCATTAAAATAAAATTCATCATCATGATTGAGTGGACAACTGATAAATGGAATTTTAGATAATTCTTCGCGTGGACCATAAACTTCAATATTTTTTTCCGCGATTAACTCTGGAACACCACCAATATGGTCTTTATGCCAGTGGGTAAGCCATATTTGCTTAAGTGTTAAACCATTCGAGTCACAATAGTTGACCACCAAATTGGCTTCTGTAGGGTCTACCACTGCAATTTCTTGGGTTTCAGTATCTTCAATAATCCATATATAGTTTTGTAGCGCATTGTTAACATCAATTACGCGAACTTGATAACGCATCCTAAACGATCCTAAAACATGTGACTTATTTGATCTCATCCTAGATCAAGCTTATCAAATTGTAAAATTCACCCAAATTTTAAACAGCGATGTATTGTAAATATTGATTTCGAATTTGATGAGGTGCAATGTTGTTAGCTTAAGATTATTTGATCTGATCAATAAATTTCGAGTAAAAAGTAAATGAAGATAAAAGTGAGATTGCGTTTTTGCATCAGCGCAGTGATGAGTTCGATTGTTCTTGTTGGTTGTATGCAAAACTCTCAAGTTGGTCAACTGCAAAAGTCTCAATTACACGAGCGTCCAAGCAGCTGTAAGGTCAATGAGACAATTGAACGTAAAGCGGTTCCTCAAACACCTAACCAAATGAGCCTTCCGAGTTTTGGGCAAGGGGTTATCGGTTGGGCAACAGGTCCAGAAGGTGCTCAAGCACGCTTAGAAAGTGTATCTAAGCAAGACATCCATCAGTTTAAAGCTCAAGGTGTTAGTTTGGAAATGATACGCGAATGGCAAGCGTTTTATACGCATGAAGCAAAGCGTAATCCATGCAATCCGACTGCGCCGTTACGTGCGCAATTAATGGAAAAAATCGCTTCACTTTGGATGGATTGATATTAAAAAAGATCTCAGTTGAGATCTTTTTTTAATTTACTATCGCATTTTGGCGAGCTTTTCGCCTGTCATTTGCACCAATTGTACCAGTACTAAAAGCACAATGACGGTGAGTATAACGACACTGGTATCAAAGCGTTGATAACCATAGGAGATCGCAAGATCACCAATGCCGCCTGCACCGACCGCGCCAGCCATGGCTGTTGCACCAATTAAGCTGATTGCAGCTGTAGTTAAATTGAGAATGAGGGAGCTACGTGCCTCAGGCAGAATAAACTTGAAAATAATTTGTAGGGGTGTTGCGCCCATAGCTTGCGCTGACTCCACGATACCTTCGTTAACTTCAAGGAGTGAAGTTTCAACCAAACGACCAATATAAGGTCCTACATAAATGGTTAAAGGAACAATAGCTGCCCATGTCCCAATAGAAGTACCCACAATCATTTTTGTCAGTGGAATAACCGCGATCAGGAGGATAATAAACGGGAGGGAACGTAATGCATTCACAATAGGGTTTAATCCATAGTAAATCACACGATTGGCTAAAATCCCGTTTGGTCGTGTAACAAGTAGGGTTATTCCTTGAATTAAACCCCAAATCGTACCGAATAGCATTGCAAAGAAAACCATATGGAAGGTTTCTTGTAGGGCTGTCACAAATTGATCAATTGAAAGCGAGCTTTTCCAAAAAGGTTCAGTAATTTCTGTTAGCCATTGAACAATCATATCTCTCATGCACGTACTCCTGATTGCTCAACTTTAACGCCATGTTGTTGGAAAAAGCTGATGGTTTCTTTAATAATGTCTGGATCACCCAGTAATTGCACAAACATTTGCCCAATCACAGCGCCATTAATTTCGGTCATGTTGGCAAATAAAATATTGAGACTAATATCAAATCGTTTAATGGCAGCTTGTACAACAGTTTCTTGGGCCGAAGTACCTAAGAACTGCAAGCTATAAATACTGTGGTGATTTTGATTTTCTAAGTTATTTAAAATATTGATAGGTAATTGCTGCTGTAAAACAGTTTGAATAAATGTTTTGGTCGTCGGGTGTTGAGGTTGACTAAAGATATCGAGAGTTCTGCCGTGTTCAATCACTTTGCCTTGTTCCATAACTGCAACAAAGTCGCAAATCGACTCAATAACATCCATTTCATGCGTAACCATAACAATGGTGATTCCTTGCTCTTGATTGATTTTTTTCAAAAGGGCAAGTACAGACTTTGTCGTTTGAGGATCAAGCGCTGATGTTGCTTCGTCACAGAGTAGAATTTTTGGATGATTGGCAAGTGCCCGAGCGATACCTACACGCTGTTTTTGACCACCAGAAAGCTCATCTGGAAAAGCATCGCGTTTATGTTTTAAATCGATAAACTCAAGTAGCTCATCTAAGCGTTTTAGACGCTCAGCTTTACTCCAGCCAAGGAGTTTCATTGGCATTTCAATATTGGCTGCAACGGTTTTGGTTTGTAGTAAATTGAAATGCTGGAAAATCATACCAATATTGGCGCGTTCTTGACGTAATTTTGAAGCGCTCAAAGCAGTAAAATCTTGACCGTGGATGATCATTTGACCTTGATTGGGTCTTTCTAGTAAATTGATCAAACGGATCAGTGTACTTTTACCTGCACCACTATAGCCTATAATTCCGAAGATACTTCCATCTGGAATCGTCAGATTAATATTGTCTAAGGCGTGAATAGTTTGGCCTTTGAGCTGATAATATTTACTAATATTTTTAAATTCAATCATAACGTCAAGAACTATTAAAAATGAAAAACAGGCAAATTAAATTTGCCTGTTAAAAATACAGAAGTCTAGAATTATTGAGCTTCTGTGAGATATGTTGTTGGTTTATCAACATTAACCTTAGTGCCACCAAAGTTTTCTTTCACATATTGCTTAACTGCATCTGTATGATATAGCTGACCTACCTTTTGCAATACAGGATCATTCTGACGGCCTTCAGCTACAGCCAGTACATTCACATTCATTTTTGTACTTTGATCGATTGGCTCGTAGTAGATCGCATCTTTTAATACGTTCAGACCACCTTCCATTGCTAAGGTGTTGCCTAATACAATGGCGTCCACTTCATCTTTCACACGTACCGCAGTTGCCATTTGAATCGGTTTGATGGTGATCTGTTTAGGATTCTCAGTTACATCAGAAGTTGTGCCTTTGACATTGTCAAATTGAGGTTTTAACTTTACTAAACCAGCAGATTGCAATAATAAAAGGGCACGTGATTCATTAGCACCATCGTTTGGAATTGCAATGGTCGAACCTGTTTTGAAATCATTTAGATTTTTAACTTTGCTTGAGTAAATCCCCATTGGCTCAAGATAAGTCGTAGATAATGGCGCAATTTTTTGAGTATTAGCATCATTGTATGCAACCATATATGCATATGATTGGAAGGCATTGATATCAATCTCTTTATTGGCTACCGCAGTGTTCATTGAAACATAATCAGTAAAGTTTTTAACATCTAACTTTAAACCTGCAGCTTCAGTTTCTGGCAATTTAGCAATGAACTTCCAGATATCTGCATCTGAACCTGTAGAAGCGATTGTAATGGTTTGAACTGAATCTTTATTCGTGTTGTTTGCAGCGGTTTCTGGAGCATCTTGTTTTGAGCATCCAGCGATACCCACTGATAGGCCCAAAACTAAACCAAGAATTTTCTTCATGATATTTCCTGAGTATGTTGAAACGATCTTCAACTTACATATGCAGTGAGGTGAATAGTGAAATGAACTGTCCTTGTTTCAAGAGCACTTCAAGCTATTCATCTGTTAGAGATAATTCGGTATTTAGCTATCAATTATTTAAGCATTGATAACAAAAAAGTTGGTTGATGATAACAATTTTTTTTTATTCAATATAGTGATGTTAATGAACTAGCTTAGCATAAAGCGTCATATACAATTTATGAGAATGTATAAATAAACTTTAAATATCATACGTATAATTTGAGTGTTTAAAATTAGAAAGACCCGTTATCAGCCGAACACCTTATAATGATTTAATATATTAATATGAAAAATATGGATTTAATTTAATTTAGAAATTTGCTTGGTAAGATCATTATTGTATTTCTGCCGATATTGGCTAGGGGTCATACCAAACCAACGCTTGAATGCTCGTCTGAAATTTGAGGCATCGTGATAATTAAGAAGCATACCAATTGTTTCAATCGTGAGTTGCGTATGCTCAAGAAAATAAGCACTTTGCTGTGCAAGAACTTGATCTTTGACTTCTTTAAAAGTTAAACCTTCTTTTTCTAAATGACGAGCTAAGGTTCGCTTGCTCATGAACAATGAAGCGGCAATCTCAGATTCATTTTTGGGATCTGATAAATGCTCAATCAGCATTTTTTTGACACGAAATTGATAAGTATTTTGGGGTGTAAGGAGTTCCTTAAGTACATTTTCACATTGTTTTTTTGCAATCAGATAATTCTCCTGACTTGCTGAAGCATTCGGTATTTCACACAAAGTCAAGGGTATCTGAATGCCATCAAAAGATTTTGAAAATGCGAAATCACATTGAAAAATTTTTGTATAAGCAGCATGGTAAGCCGGTTTAGGATAGCTAAAAAGCAACTTCGCCTCAGTTAATGGCTTACCTAAAATAAATTCAGCACACTCTTTAAATACCACCATGCAAGACTCGATCATGCTTTGATATACAAGGGTGGAGCAATCGATATTAAATTGAATTTTACAATTCATCTGCTGATCACGCTTTTCGAGAATGACTTCTGCAAATCCAATCCGAGTAGGTAGATAATGTTGAATCGCTTCAAGTGCAGCATAAAGGTTTGGGCAACTGTGCATCAAAAAGCCCATTGCGCCATGAGTAGTGGGTTTAAGGCGATGTCCAAGTTCTAAACCGAAATCGGGAACATCTGTCATGTTCAATGCATTTTCAAATATACGAATAAAATCAGATGCTGAAATCCGAGAATCTTCTTGTTGAATAAATTCAGCAGTCAGTGATGTGCCATTCAATAAAGTTGGGAATACACGCAGCCCACCTCCCAATTGTTGCGCAATAATTCTGACATAGGCGCAGGGAATCAATGCCCGAATTGCATTATCGTCCTGATTGCTATGTTCTATTCCTTTAGAAATCATACTCAAGTCCAGATAGCGTGATATTGATCTTTCTTAAATCTAGCCTCATTAGAGCTGCTAATTTGGATAAAAAGAATGTCAAAAAATGACTTATTAATGTCAAAAAATGACCTGATTGTGTATTTTTAAAATTCTATGCTCAAACACAGATCATCAGCTTAATGGAATAAAGGCTGAATATAAATTTAATGATGAGATCACATAGGACACATTGTCATGAATAATTTAGTCAAAAAAATGAATGCTGTTCGAGTAGATTTGGTGAATTTTAGCGCTCGCTATATTCCCTTAGAAAATCACATCAAAGCTGCTCATGTATACCATAAATTAAAAAGTAGCTTTTTTAAGAATCCTGATTTTGATCAAATTGAAGAAACTCAACTTCCAGATCCAAATGTTTGCACCTTACAAGAGCTTGATGTCAGTAGCCCTTTTTTATACAAGCAAGGTGTATGGAAGGATACTTTTAAGCGACTACGTAAAGATGCGCCGATACATTATCAATCAAACAGTTTATTTGGTCCTTTTTGGTCGATGACACAGTACGAAGATGTCATGTACGTTGATAAAAATCATCAGCTCTTCTCTTCAGAACCGATCATTATGTTGGGTGAGCAACCGCAAGGTTTAGAGCTTGAAATGTTTATTGCGATGGATCCACCGAAGCATGATATTCAGCGTAAAGCTGTGCAGGGGGTTTTTGTACCTAAAAACTTAAAAGACATGGAAAGCTTGATTCGGACACGTACCCAAGACGTACTTGATCACTTGCCTTTAAATGAAGCTTTCGACTTTGTAGATCGGGTTTCAATTGAATTGACTTCAAGAATGTTGGCGACATTGTTAGATTTTCCTTACGAAGAACGACGTAAATTGGTGTATTGGTCTGAAATTGCATCCTCATCGCCAGGTACGACAGGCGGTACGATGACCATTGAAAATACTTTTGATGGTCTAAAAGAGATGGTGAGAGATTTGTCACAACTTTGGCATGATAAGGCTGCACGTATAGAAGCAGGTGAGGCTTCAAGCTTTGACTTGATGAGTATGCTTATTCGGAGTGATGAGACAAAGGATCTGATTCAGCGACCATTAGAGTTTCTGGGGAATTTGGCATTATTAATCGTAGGCGGGAATGATACGACTCGTAACTCGATGTCGGGCGGGGTTTACGCAATGCATTTGTTCCCTCAGGAATTAGACAAGCTGAAGAATAATCCTGATCTGTTGCCTAATATGGTTAGTGAAATTATTCGTTGGCAGACACCATTGGCGTATATGCGCCGTGTAGCGACTCAAGATCTAATTTATAAAGGTCAGTATATCCGTAAAGGTGACAAAGTTGTTATGTGGTATGCGTCTGCTAACCGTGATGAAACTGTGTTTGAAAATGCGGATGAATTTCGTATTGACCGTGAAAATGTGAAAAAACATCTATCATTTGGTTATGGAATTCATCGCTGTATGGGTAGTCGTTTAGCTGAGATGCAATTGACCATTCTTTGGGAGGAGATTCTCAAACGTTATGACAGAATTGAAGTGCTTGAAGAACCCGAAATTGTTCAGTCTAATTTTGTTCGTGGGTATTCTAAGATGATGGTAAAGCTGCATCCTAAAGTAAATCAGGAATAAGGAAAAGCTGTTTCTAAGGGTTTAAGGACTACTTTAGATTATGATTTAACTATTTATTAATTATTGTGTATTTGTTGAAATGAATTGGAATGTTAGATATTGTTGCAAGCAATATAAATATTTTCAATAAATCCTAATATTAAGCACAATTTATAATTATGAGGTAGTGATGGGTAGTTACATTGAGTCTAATCTAGCTAGAGACGAAAAAATATTAGAAAGGGCACATGTGTCTTGGATGTCTCAAATTGGCTATATTATTATAGGGGTATTATTGTTACCTATGGCTGGAATTGGTCTAATTTTTATTTTAGTAGCTATTATTAACGTATGGACCACAGAGCTAGCTATAACGAATAGAAGGATTATTGCTAAAACTGGGTTAATTCGCCGTAATACAATTGAACTTAAAATCAATCGTGTAGAGAGTCTTGGTGTAGATCAAGGTATCCTAGGTCGCATATTTAATTTTGGTTCAATTATTGTTAGAGGAACTGGTGGTTCTAATGCCCCAATTCCATATATTGCTAAACCATTAGATTTTAGAAAATCAGTCAATCATTATCTTGATGAATTAGATGATAAAACATCAATTGAACTTTAAGAAATTAATTAAAAACCCCGCACAAAGCGGGGTTTTTAATACTTAATCTGTATTAAGCATTTTCACGAGCAATCGCGCGGTAACCAATATCTTTACGGTATTGAACGCCGTCAAACGTTACTTTTTGGCAAAGCTCTAAAGCTTTTGCTTGTGCTTCACCAATGGTATTGCCAAGTGCAGTCACGCAAAGGACACGACCACCAGCAGTTACGATGTCACCATTCTCATTGGCTTTTGTACCTGCATGGAACACTTTCGCATCTGCCATTTCAGTATCTAAACCAGAAATCACGTCGCCATTGCTAGACGTTTCAGGGTAGCCACGTGACGCAAGTACGATACCAACCGTTTTACGCTCATCCCATTCAGCTTCTGCAGGAAGTTTACCTTCAATACCTGCTTCAACTAAATCAACTAAAGATGATTTTAAACGCATCATGATCGGTTGAGTTTCAGGGTCACCAAAACGACAGTTGAACTCGATTACTTTAGGCTGACCTTGTTCATCAATCATCAAACCTGCGTATAAGAAACCTGTATAAACGTGCCCGTCTTTTTTCATACCTTCAACGGTAGGACGCATCACTTCATTCATGGTTTTTTCAAAAACTTCAGCCGTTACAACAGGAGCAGGAGAGTAAGCACCCATACCACCAGTATTAGGACCTTGGTCACCTTCAAAGATACGTTTATGATCTTGTGAAGTTGCCATAGGTAAAATGTTGTCGCCATCAATCATACAAATGAAAGATGCTTCTTCACCTGCCAAGAACTCTTCGATGACAACGCGTGAACCTGCATCACCAAATTTGTTGCCTGCAAGCATGTCATCAATCGCATCAAATGCTTCTTGATTGGTCATGGCAACAATTACGCCTTTACCCGCAGCAAGACCATCTGCCTTGATTACGATCGGCGCACCATTTTTCTCAACAAATGCCTTAGCAGCATCGACTTCCGTGAACACGTCATAGAAAGCCGTTGGGATGTTGTGACGTTTCAAGAAGTGCTTGGCAAATGCTTTAGAGCCTTCTAATTGCGCTGCAAATTGGGTAGGACCCCATATTTTCACACCTGCCGCGCGACAAGCATCGACTACACCATTTACTAGCGGTGCTTCAGGACCGACAACAATCAGATCCACGGCATTATTTTTTGCAAAGTCGATAATGGCAGGGTTCTCTAAAATGTTAAGTGCTACATTTTCACATTTTGGTTCAGTTGCTGTGCCCGCATTACCCGGTGCAACAAAAACTTTAGCTACTTTTTCATCTTGAGCGATTTTCCATGCTAACGCATGTTCACGACCGCCATTACCCAAAACTAAAATATTCATCGGTTCATACTCCATGAATCGAAAATGACATAAAGTCCTCAACTAAATGAATAGAAGAGGACTTTAGGCAAGATTAAAAATCTCTTAGCAGTGTTATCGGTGACTTATGAGAAGTCATCATGACACGAACCATTAATTAATGACGGAAATGACGCATGCCAGTGAACACCATTGCAATACCTGCTTCGTCAGCAGCAGCAATCGTTTCTTCATCACGCATTGAACCACCCGGTTGGATAATACATTTGATACCTGCTTTAGCGGCGTTATCAATACCATCACGGAATGGGAAGAATGCGTCAGATGCCATTACTGCACCTTCAACGACTAAACCAGCATGTTCAGCTTTGATCGCAGCAATACGAGCAGAGTTTACGCGGCTCATTTGACCTGCGCCCACACCAATCGTTTGACGGTTTTTAGCATAAACAATCGCGTTTGATTTAACGTATTTCGCAACTTTCCAAGCAAAGATCATGTCATCAATTTCTTGTTCAGTTGGGGCACGTTTCGTCACAACTTTAAGATCATCTTTAGTAATCATACCTAAGTCTTGATCTTGAACAAGTAAACCACCGTTTACACGTTTGTAGTCCATTTGTGGAGCACGTTCGTCAATTGCTGGTAATTCGCCACATACAAGTACACGTACGTTTTTCTTCGCACCAGTAACTTCTAATACGCCTTCAGCAACGCTTGGTGCAATGATCACTTCAACAAATTGACGATCAACAATAGCTTGTGCAGTTGCAACGTCTAATTCACGGTTGAATGCAATGATGCCACCGAATGCAGATTCTGGGTCAGTTGCATAAGCTAAATCATATGCAGCTTTAATGCCTTCTAAAGAGACTGCAACGCCACATGGGTTTGCGTGTTTTACGATTACACATGCAGGTTTAGCGAATGATTTAACACACTCTAAAGCTGCGTCAGTGTCCGCGATGTTGTTATAAGAGAGTTCTTTACCTTGTAACTGTTTAGCAGTAGAAACAGATGCTTCAGTTGCAGCAGGGTCAACATAGAATGCAGCAGATTGGTGTGGGTTTTCACCGTAACGTAAATCTTGTGCTTTATTTAATTGCGTATTGAATGTACGTGCAAATTGATCAGCTTGACCTTCTTCTTTACCAACGCGAGCGCCTAAGTAAGATGCGATCATACCGTCGTACTGAGCAGTATGTTCAAATGCTTTAACTGCTAAGTCAAAACGAGTTGCATAAGAAAGTGAGCCTTCAGCTTTAAGCTCAGCAACTACAGTCGCATAGTCAGATGCATTTACAACGATACCAACAGCTGCATGGTTTTTCGCAGCAGCACGAACCATCGTTGGACCACCGATGTCGATATTTTCGATTGCATCAGCAAGTGAGCAGTTAGGTTTTGCAACAGTTGCAGCAAATGGATAAAGGTTTACCACAACTAAATCGATCGCATCGATGTTGTGTTCAGCCATCACAGCTTCATCTAGACCACGACGAGCCAAGATACCACCGTGGATTTTCGGATGAAGTGTTTTTACACGTCCGTCCATCATCTCTGGGAAACCAGTGTGCTCTGAAACTTCGACTACAGCAATATTGTTGTCACGTAACAACTTATAAGTACCGCCAGTAGATAAAATTTCTACCCCTAGAGCAACAAGGTCTTGGGCAAATTCAACAATGCCTGTTTTATCAGAAACAGAGATTAATGCGCGTTTAATAGTCATGATTTAGTCACAGTTATCAAGAATTAAAACAAAAAAGCTAAATAGCAGGTAAAAAAAATGCCCGCGGAAGCCGCAAGCATTTTATCATTTATTCACTCATTAAACCGTGAGCTTTCAACTTTTTACGTAAAGTACCACGGTTAAGGCCTAGAATCTCAGCAGCGCGAGTCTGGTTGCCACGTGTATATTCTAACACTACAGATAAAAGAGGTTTCTCCATTTCTGCTAAAACCATGTCATAAACTTGAGATGGTTGCTCGCCTTGCAATTGTGCAAAATAATGGCGAACTGCGCGATCTACGTGAATACGAAGAGCGACATCAGATTGTGCAGTAAAAATAGGAGATTTGCTATTCATGCGAGTTAATCCGAGAATCAATAATCACTTAGGGTAAAAGTGATTTTGTGGTCAAAATAAAAAAAAACGAGCTCCGTTTTAGGTCCTAAAACGGTCGACTCTAAAACAAGAACAATTAGCTTGCCACAACTAGAGCAATTGAGTGAAAAATAAGCGTAACAATAGTTTAATATTTGTTACGGTTCCACATAAAACAAAAAACATCCCTGATGCGCTGAATAAAAAAATTAAGCACATGAACAGAACTGTATTTATTTTGAGAAATTGCGAGGAGTTTGCGGTACAAAGCTTTCGTGGCGCGTATCATACCATTGTCTATGAAAAAGTGAGCAAGAAAACTACATTTTTTTTAATTTTTTTATCGTTTTTTTTGATCTTATGGTCGTATAACTTCCAATTTATAATTGTCAAACTCAGATTGAGAAAAATTTATACTAAATTTGAAACCAAATGGACTGTCTTGAGGAATTCGTGTAATTCCATGCAAACTTTCTACTAAATATTCATTGGGTGCTTTAATAGAGGATGAAATCAATTTACCTTGTTGAAAAATGCTTATTTTCAAGAGAGGCAGTTTTAGCCCTTTGCTATAATCGTTCACCAAGTGACCTGAAAAAACAGTGGAGATCGCTGATGTTGACTCAATATTGAGGTCTTGTACTTTTATATGGGTATAGCGTTCATCAAGCGTGTCACAATTAAATAAGTTACATGCTGATATAAATGCCTGATTTAGCGCAGGTGAGCGTTGCAATACATTTGGGTTAAACCATAAAAATTGAAAAACCAGTAATAACGCTAAAATTGTATTTACGATCGCCCATGTCGCAATATAAAGCCTAGTTCTTGGTTTCGATTGGCTATTGGCATGGATTGATGATGAAAGATTTAAAGAAGGGTAGTTGGTAATCGGATCATGATTGAACGTATTTAAGTTATTTAAATACGTACGCAAGGTTATGTTTGAATTTGCAACTTTACGATCGAAAATATCCAATAGGTGTTGTTCTTGTTTGGGTTCAATTACATCTTCAGATGGTGCGGTACTGTCTTGGGCTTCTGTGATTAAAGGTTCAATCACTTTCGGTTGAGGATTGAATAGATGTAGAAGCGCATTAAACTCAGCAGAACATTTAGGACAACAAACCATACCCTCGGCAACAGTTAACTGGGTGACTGATACCTTGTAAATTGTGGAGCAATTTGGGCAGCGGGTTTGTTTATCACTCATATCTTAAATTAAGCTCTACTTATTTATGGCGTTTCCCAGAAAGACGGTACCAATTTTCATCACGCTTTTCTTTGTCTAATATATCAAAAAATTCAGCATAAACACGAGAAACATCATCAACTTGCTCCTCAATAATACCGGCTAGTGCGAATTCACCCTCAGGTTGAATGAGTGTTGAAAACTCCTCAGCAAGTGCTATCAGTGGGCCAGCAAGAATATTTGCGACAAATACATCTGCCTTTTGCTCACCAAGTGCTTGATTAAACTCTTCAGGTAAGCCGACATATAAATTTTCGAGAACGCCATTTAATTCAGCATTTTGTTGTGTAGCGAGTACAGCTTGAGGATCAATATCTGTCGCATATACTTTTTTTGCACCAAGCAATAGGGCAGCAACACCTAGAATGCCAGAACCACAGCCGTAATCGATGACGATTTTGTCTTTTACATCGGTTTTACCTAACCATTGTAGGCAGAGGAATGTTGAAGCATGATTACCTGTACCAAAAGCTAGGCCTGGATCTAATTTAATATTGACCGCATCCGCTTCAGGTGCTTCCATCCACTCAGGCACGATCCAATATTTTTCACCAATTTGAATTGGCTCATATGCATCCATCCAAGTGCGTTCCCACTCTTGATCTTCGATAAACTCATAATGTAAAGGCGCTTCAGGCATCTGGTCTTTAATGAAAGTTTCTAGTGCGACGACATCGATTTCTTCATCATCTTCTTGAGCGTAAATACCCGTTACGATGACTTTGTTCCAAAGCGGAGTCTCACCTGGAAGTGGTTCTAATAACGCTTGATCCTCTGCATCATCTAGCGTCACACTGACTGCACCAAGAGATAATAATAATGTTTCAGTAAAATCAACTTGTGCTTGATCGACAGTAATATGGATTTGTAACCACTTCACAGTAAAAAAACCTAAATATGCAATACGAGAGTTAGCATTGTACTGTATTCGCTTTAAGAATGCAGATAAAACCTGAAGCATAAATAAAGGCACGATTACAGTGCCTTTAAGATGAGTTGGTTAACTCAATTAATATCAGTTAATTTGTGAGTGGTTTCGAGTTAACTCAGCCGGATGGTCTAATGGTGCAAAACGATTCAGCAACATCCCGAAAATAGCAGCGAAGATATACATAAAGATTGAATAAACAGCTGCTGGCATCGCAATTTCGCTGCTATTCATTATCGTGATTGCAATCGCCATGGCCAAAGTACTGTTATGGATACCAATTTCAAAAGCACACGCTCTTGCTTGAAAGCTCGGTACACCAAAGAAGCGTGGTAGAAAATAACCAACGCTAAGACTTGCGATACAAAATAACGCTGTTGCCAAACCAATTTGAGCAAGATAATTCATAATGTTGGCACGTTCAGAAAGTACTGCACCGACAATAATTAACACTAAGAATACAACGGCAAAAATACGCACTGGTTTTTCTAGTTTAGTTGCAACATTTGGAAATTTGTAGCGCATAAACATACCGAGGGCAACTGGAATAAGAATAATGGCGAACACTTGTAAAATTTTACTAAATTGTAGACCAATTTGAGTTGAATCCTGAATGAAATGGGTGATTGCAAAATTTACGATAAGCGGCAAGGTCACTGCAGCAATAATGGCATTAATCGCAGTCAAGGTGATGTTGAGCGCAACATCACCTTTGTATAAATAGCTAAATAGATTGGCTGTCGCACCCCCTGGTGAGGCAGCAAGCAACACTAAGCCGACAGCCAAGTAAGGCGAAAGATTGAGTATTTTACATATAATAAATGCAACGCCAACCAAAATGATGAGTTGGGAAAATAATGCGATGAGCACTGCTTTAGGGTGTTTACGAACGCGTAGAAAATCTTGAACAGTGAGTTCAAGTCCTAAACCCGCCATCACAATTGCAAGTGCTAAAGGTAAAAAAATCGTAAGGATCCCTGTGTCCATAAATTCATCCTGAATTTTGTTGTGTTATTTGTAAATAGATCGTTATTTTTAATTTGGTTTTATCGTTATCAATAAATAAAAGCAACCAATTTTTCAATTGGTTGCATAAATGGTCGAATTTAAAAAATTGGATTAAGACGCTTTTGGCATCGGTGGCGCATATCCGAGTGTACATTTGCCTTTATATTCTTGACCATCAATATTCACGGAAACACTCGCTGCATCAGACTTACAAGCTGAATTAAGCTGCTCTTCATTGCCTTTCAAATCTTTACTTTGGGTAGGGAAAAATTGAGTTTGGCAAGTACCATTCCAAATGATTCCTTTATACGGGAAACTGACAGCATCGCCTTCGCTTTTACCCTTACATACACTTTGGAAGTGTTTGGCATTATAGGCATTATCAACTTTGTCATTCGCAATACTCATACTACTTACGCTTAGACCCAAACAACATAACATTGACATCGTAAATAACTGGACTTTCATGTTCGTATACTCTTGTTAAAAAATATGACTTGAATATGTTGAAAAAATAGTCGAATCAATGGAAGGGCAATGCTGTAAATAAATTTTCTAAATTGTTAAAAAATCACTTAAATCTGCAAAATTTATAAATTTTTATATCAAAATGGTTTATATTATTGGACTTCAAAAAAATTAGAATTAAATCGTTCTCGATTGTCTCAAGGCAAACAAAATTTGCTATAATTTTCTGTCATTATTTCTATCTCCTCATATACCACTATGCATTATCCTAAAGTTTACGATGTCATTGTTATCGGTGGCGGACACGCTGGTACAGAAGCAGCGCTTGCTGCGGCACGTATGGGTCGACAGACTTTACTCTTAACTCATAATATTGAGACTTTAGGGCAGATGAGCTGTAACCCAGCGATTGGTGGTATTGGTAAATCACACCTTGTTCGCGAAATTGATGCCTTAGGTGGTGCGATGGCACTCGCAGCAGACAAGGGTGGTATTCAGTTCCGTATTCTGAACTCACGTAAAGGTGCTGCAGTTCGTGCAACGCGTGCGCAGGCTGACCGTGTACGTTATAAAGCGGCTATTCGCGAAACATTAGAAAACCAAGCCAATCTTGATATTTTCCAACAAGCAGCAGATGATCTCATTGTTGACGGCGATACCGTTAAAGGTGTGGTAACACAAATGGGGATTCGCTTTGATGCGAAAACTGTCGTGTTAACCGCTGGTACATTCTTGGGTGGCGTGATTCATGTTGGTCTTGAGAAATCAAGCGGCGGTCGTGCAGGTGATCCACCTTCAATTTCTTTAGCGCACCGTTTACGTGAGCTTCAATTGCCAGTAGGTCGTTTAAAAACAGGTACGCCACCACGTATTGATGCACGTTCTGTAGATTTCTCTGTGATGACACCACAGCCGGGTGATTTCCCATCACCAACGATGTCATTTATGGGTGATGCATCTATGCACCCAGAGCAAGTCAACTGCTATATCACGCATACCAACGAAAAAACTCATGATATTATTCGTGGCGGCCTAGACCGTTCACCGATGTATACTGGTGTGATTGAAGGTGTAGGACCACGTTACTGTCCGTCAATCGAAGATAAAATTCATAAATTTGCCGATAAAGATTCTCACCAAGTATTCTTAGAGCCTGAAGGCCTAGATACACATGAACTTTATCCAAATGGTATTTCTACATCTTTACCGTTTGATGTCCAGTTTGAATTAGTACGCTCAATCCGTGGTATGGAAAATGCGCATATCCTGCGCCCGGGTTATGCCATTGAGTATGATTATTTCAACCCACAAGCTTTGAAATTCACTTTAGAGACTAAAGCGATTAATAACTTGTACTTTGCGGGTCAAATTAACGGTACGACAGGTTATGAAGAAGCCGGTGCACAGGGTTTACTTGCAGGTTTGAATGCTGCACGCCGTGCGTGGGATCAAGAACAATGGACACCGAAGCGTGATGAAGCGTACATGGGTGTATTGGTCGATGACTTAATCACTTTAGGTACGAAAGAACCTTACCGTATGTTTACCTCACGTGCGGAATACCGTTTGATGCTTCGTGAAGATAATGCAGACCAACGTTTGACACCAATCGGTCGTGAAATGGGTCTTGTGGATGACGAGCGTTGGGCAGCGTACTGCGAAAAAATGGAAGCGGTTGAGCGTGAAACAGGTCGTTTACAACATCTTTGGGCTGCACCTAACAATCTAATGGGTAAAAAATTCGTTGAAATGACAGGTGCGGATCTTTCTAAAGAATGTTCTGCGATTGATTTGTTGAAACGTCCGAACATTACTTTTGCTCAAATTGCGGAACTCACTGGTTCTGATGTTTCTGCTCAAGTGGGTGACCAAATTGAGATTGCAGTTAAATATGAGGGTTATATTAACCGTCAGCATCAGGATGTAGCGCAAATGAAGCGCTTAGAAGAGACTAAGATTCCAGCTGATTTTAATTATGACGTGGTATCTGGTTTATCTCGTGAAATTACTTTGAAACTCAAAGAAGTTCGCCCTGAAACTCTCGCTCAAGCAAGTCGTATTCCGGGCGTTACACCTGCTGCTGTTCAATTGGTGATGATTACGATTCGTAAGAATGCACAAACTAAAAAATCTGCTTAAGCCTGTTGCAGTCCAAAAAACCCGCTTGATGCGGGTTTTTTTGATCCTCATATAACGATTTATTCATAAATAAGATAAATAATTTATTATTTACGTTTAACAAGAATAGAGATTAATAAAGAAATTATGATTATTTCTCAATCCAAGTTGATGTCGTTATATTGATTCTACGTTCACAACAAAGAGGAAAGGCCATGACGATGAAGCGTATTCGTTATAATGGTTATGAAATTGCATGCTGCACGATGTAAATCATAATCCAACGACATTGAAAAGTGTACGTGGGCTAAAGGGGAGTTTAGTTCACGTATTTAAACTCAACACAATAAGAAATCAGCGCAATACTGAAAATATGATAATAAAAAATCTTCAGAGCCAATTTGGCTCTTTTTTAATTTTCAATTTCATGAACGGCGTTAAATACATCGAGCGGTTCAATACGAATGATTTTTTTGCCGAAGCTTCTGAGCCACCAAACCAATTGTGAAGTAAAGGGCACATTAGCCACCACTTTAAAGAGATCATCAGATACTTGTGTGATGGATTGATCTTTACTGAGTTGGCTTTCGGAAAAGTAAAGTGCATCAGCTTTATTCATAAAGAGTTCGAGTTGAACGAGCTCAGTGGGTTTATTGAAATCAACTCTGAAGCCGAGCGCACCAGATTCAATGTAAGCATCAATATCAAAGTCAACAGGGTGTAAGGCGCGTTGCTCTAGAACTTTTGCAGATTTAAAACGATGTAAAGCAAAGGTTTGAACTTCTGATTTGTCATGTCGAGTACAAATCAAATAAATGATTGAACCCTTTTGAACCAATGCAAGCGGGTTTAAGGTATAACTACGTTCTTCACTTTCAGGTCCACGCGCACGATATATGCATTCGATCTGTTTATCTTGCAATAGACCTTCATAAATGGCTTGCTGCGCATGTTTCTCTACAACAGGAGGGATCAAGGGCTGGCTTGCTGGAACAATACGGACACGGTTAATCCATTGACGTACATTGTTTTGTGTAGATAAGCTGCGTTTTGCAAGCTCGAACCAAGGGTTCATCTCCTCAATTAAACTTGGTGGAAGCAAATGCTTCAAATGTTCTTCAACCATCATAAAGGTGACCGCTTGAGAGCTGGTCATATGCGGCAAGCTTTGAATAGGGGCATCTGATCGCCAACGCCAACCTTGTGGTACAGTTTTATTACTCTCAATAGGAAATCTTTGAGAAATTTGATTTAAATCACGTTGAATGGTTCTTAAACTGATTTCAATACCTTCTCTTTGCAGGGTCTCTTGCAACTCTCGTGTACCCATCCATTTACCAGTGGTTAAGCGTGAAAGAATTTGCCACTGTCGATATAAGCTATTCGATGTTTCTTTTTCTTGAGAGGACATAATCAACTAATGAATAAAGAGAAAATATTTTTCAAACACACAATAAAAAATCTTTAAGAGATAAGCAAGCATGGAAAGTGAAGCTATTGACTATATTTCGATACATCTTTAGGCCATTTTTCGTTGTGAATGCTTCAAAAATGGGGCATTAATAGATGAATAGGTAAATTTTTGGCATTGAAATTGCTTAATTTTGTTTACAATTGATAACAATTAAGAGGTATGTATGCTAAAAGAGGAAAAAGATACCACTTCAATTCTCGCAAATTTTAAGGCTGATCATACCGTCGAAGCTTTTGAAAAATCTAAGCAGATCGAAGTTAAACAAAACAGCACTGCGTACTTGTTCGATCAACTTAAATCTGAATTTTATAATGAACTTTTAGATGATAAAACGATTGGCTTAGAGGCATCTAGCAAAATCGAAAATTGGTTATGTGAAAGAAGCTTGGATGAGCTGAAATCATTAAATCATCAAGCGAAGGAACATTTCCTCTATCAGGGCATTACATTTACAGTCTATGGTGATGCTGAGGGTACAGATCGTATTATTCCTTATGACTTAATTCCACGTGTAATTGCCAAACAACAATGGCACAAAATAGAGCAAGGCTGTGCACAAAGAGTGCAAGCATTGAACTTTTTTTTAGATGATATTTACCATAATCAGGCGATTTTAAAAGATGGTTTAGTGCCTGAGCTGCAAGTGCTCAATCATGAGGCATACCAACCATTGATGTATAAACATTCATTGAAAGGTAAAGTTTATAGTCAAATTAGCGGAATCGATATTATTCGTGATCAGCAAGGTGACTTCTTTGTATTAGAAGACAATTTAAGAACACCATCAGGCGTGTCTTATATGTTGGAAAGTCGAAAAATTAGTGAAAAAATGATGCCCGAACTTTGTAAGTCATCAAATTTACAAGGTGTAGAGCAATACCCACAACTTTTAAGACAAATACTCGAGGAAAATGCTGAAGTAGATAATCCATTTATCGTGGTGCTTACACCGGGTCGATATAACAGTGCATATTATGAGCATTGCTTCCTCGCACGTGAGATGGATGTTCCTCTAGTTACAGGTCAGGATTTATTTGTTGAAAATGCTAAGGTCTATGCCAAAACCGTTTGGGGTAAAAAACAAGTCGATGTAATTTACCGACGCCTAGATGTTGGATTTCTTGATCCATTGTGTTTTATGCCAGACAGTACATTAGGTGTACCTGGCCTAATGTCTGCATACTTACAACACAATGTCGTGATTGCAAATGCACCTGGCACGGGGGTAGCAGATGACAAATCAATCTATCCTTATGTCGATAAAATGATTGATTACTATCTAAACCAGAAGCCAATTTTAAATAACGTACCGACTTACCAATGTCGTGAACGTGAAGAACTCGATTATGTACTTTGTAATTTAGAAAAGTTAGTGGTTAAAGAGGCGCAAGGTTCAGGCGGTTATGGCATGTTAATTGGCCCTAAAGCGACCGAACAAGAAATTGAACAATTTAGATTAAAGTTAATTGCACAGCCGCATGCTTACATTGCACAACCAACTTTAGCGCTTTCAGTCGCTCCCACTTTAACTGAATTCGGCATCGCTGAACGCCATATTGATTTAAGACCGTTTATTTTAAGTTCACCGTATCGTACAGAAATCGTGCCGGGAGGTTTAACCCGAGTTGCGATGCAAGAAGGGTCATTAGTTGTAAATTCATCACAGGGTGGTGGCATTAAAGATACGTGGGTTATAGATCCGCTACATTCATAAATATACAACCAGGAGCTTGTCATGATTATATTAAACAGCAATGCGCAAAATATTTACTGGGTTGGCCGTTATTTATCTCGTATTCAACATTTATGTGGTCAGTTTCCATTTCAAGATGATGTTCAAGCATTGCAGTATGCCCATGCTTTTTGCTTACCTGCTTTTAATGCGTGTTCGCTCAATGAGCTGATTCTGAGTAATGATCAGCCTGCTTCTTTTTTTCAACAATTTGAATGTGTGAAAAATAATATTCAAGATTTACGTGGTGTATTGTCAGTTCAGGCTTATTCAGAATTACAACAGATGGTGGATACAGCGACACAAAATGCAGGATTAATTTGTACTGTTGTTGATGAGTGTAGCGATATTCTAGAAGCTGAAAATGAAGACATTTTTCTGTTTTTTAGTCTAGGACAATATTTCGAAAATCTTGATCGTGAAATAAGATTGAATCAGGATGTTAATTCTACAATCAATTCTTTAAGTGTTGTGATTGAACTGTTGAAATCTAAAGGATGGGACAGTTTAGATGAGGCTTGGCAACATCTTTTAGAGCATCCAAATGCTAATAGCTTTTACCAATTGAATGATCAGGTGCAATGTTTATTTGAGGTGGATGCATGAAATTGATGATTAATCATCAAACCCATTATCAATATACGGAAACAGCAAAAAATAGTATCCAATATATACGAATGTGTCCTCAAAGTAATGCTCACCAAAAAGTAGATGCTTGGTCAGTGAGTATTCCTGGTCATAAGGTCGAAGCAATAGATGCCTTTAATAATATTTGGATCACTTCGACTCAACGCTATGCATATCAAAATTTAAGTATTATGGCGCAGGGCATTATTGAAATCGATACAGTTTCAGAACAAGCTATTGAGTCAGAAGTGCCAGTCGGTATTTTTCTACAAATTACCCCAGCGACTCAATGTGATGTTGAAATGAAAGCTTTTGCAGCTCAGCATGTGAGTAAAAAGACTCGTGATGAATTAAAACATTTAAGTTCTGCATTGCTTGAGCATATGCCATATATTTCAGATTCTACTCAAGTGAATACTACGGCAATAGATGCATTCCATCATCAACAAGGGGTATGTCAGGATCATACTCATGTATTTGTAGGTATGTGTAGAGAGTTAAATATTCCTGCGCGTTATGTTTCTGGATATCTTTACGTTCCAGAAATGAGTCATTTGGCGAGCCATGCTTGGGCTGAAGCTTATATAGATGGAGTTTGGTATACATTTGATGTTAGCAATCAGCTCTATACGCCAAGTTCACACATTTATATTGCATTAGGGCGTGATTATTGGGATGTTGCACCTATCAGAGGCGTGCGAGAAGCTGGTGGCGTGGAGAGTATGACGACCATCGTTCAGGTATTACCGTGTTAGAACAAAATTAAGAAGAGAGATTTCAATGACCTATTGTTGTGCTATGCGTTTACGTGATGGCTTAATTTGTATCAGTGACACGCGAACAAATGCAGGTGTAGATCATATCTCTGTATTTCGTAAACTCTATCTTTTCGGTGTTGAGGGTGAGCGTTTTATCAGTATACAAACTGCGGGTAATTTGGCAACGACACAAGCCGTTATAGGACATTTGCAGAATCAGCTAGATTTAAAACACGAACCTAATTTGTATAGTGTGAATAGCATGTTCGAGATGGCTGACTTGGTTGGTCATACTTTAAAGCGTGTCATTATGGATGTGACTACTGATCAACTAGAGCAAAGTAATTATCACTGTACGATTTTACTTTCTGGTCAAATTCAAGGGGAGGATATTCAGTTATATAATATTTATCCTCAGGGTAATTTTATCAATGCGACGTCAGATACGCCCTTTTTTCAGATTGGGGAAAGTAAATACGGTAAACCAATTTTAGATCGTGCATTAAATTACAATACTGAGTTAGATGAAGCATTAAGATGCGGTTTGATTTCATTTGATTCAACCCTCAGATCTAATGTTTCTGTGGGCTTGCCACTGGATGCATGTATTTATAAAAAAGATAGTTTTGCGATCCCATTGTCTAAACGTATTCATGATGATGATCCATATTTCTCATCAATTAGTAAACTTTGGTCAGATACTTTGCGTCAGGGATTGAACGGTTTGCCACGGCCAACAGAAGACTATTGGCAATAATTTTGCTTTATGATTGAGTTTAGATTAAATTGAGTTGCATTGAATATTAAATCATTACTATAAAAATTAGGGGAAGCAATGCAACAGTTCAGTTATGCGAGTGTGTCGACTGCAGATGCAAGTCGCTTATTGATTGATGTTCGTGAAATCTTGAATGAAGCCCGTCATTTCAATTTTGAGCATCAAATTTCTGGAGCACTTTATTATGCAGATGGGCACTATTTTCAATGTCTAGAGGGTGATGGAGCCACACTAGATATATTGTTGCAAAAGCTTCACAAGGATAAACGCCATCATCAAATTCGCCTATTCCAGCGAAAAAATATTGAAAAAAAACAATTTCAAGAATGGTCTATGAAGTTTGTGGGACGACAAAGTCCAGTGAAGCAGGCTTTAATAGATATGGGATTTAGTCAATTTACGCCTACACAGTTTACACAAGATCAAGCTGATTATTTAATTCGATTTTTGACACGCGCTCAGGATACGGATTTTAATGAACTACAACGTAATGCTGTTTAGCATTACGTTGATTTAATTTGCTCATTACATTTTGAGACGCTTCGGACGTTGGCTTAATCGACATAACAACTCATAACCAATCGTACCATTCGCTTCAGCAACATCATCCACTAAACGATGTTTACCCCATAATTCTACTGGATCACCAATTTTCGCGTTGAGATCAGTGACATCTATGGCAATCATATCCATGGCAACTCTGCCAATCACTGGGGTTAATTGACCATCTAGTGAAACCGAATTCTCACGAATAAAAGCTCTTGGATACCCATCACCATATCCGATCGAGACAATTGCTAATTGCATAGGTCGCTGTGCAACAAAGGTTGAGCCATAACCTACAGCTTCACCTGATTGAATGGCGTTAAGTGCAATAATCTCAGCACTAAATGTCATGACAGGTTTTAAATCTAGAGCGTGGACGTCACGATCTGCAAATGGCGTTGCGCCGTACAGCATAATACCAGGACGAACATAGTCAAAATGCAATTCAGGGTATTTATAAATTGCCGCTGAATTACAACATGAAGCTAAAATTGGTGCACAATCTTGTTTTACTTCAAGAAATTGAGATATTTGTTGTTCATTTAAAGGGTGATCAACATCTGCATTAGCAAAATGCATTGCAAGTACACAGGTAAAACCTTCATTTTTTAATTGATGAATAATCGATTTGATTACATCAATTTTGAAGCCTAAACGGTTCATTCCGCTATTTAATTTAACCCATACTTTTAGATTTCTGGCGATATAAGCATCTTTAACTTGCAACAACCACTGCAGTTGTTGAGGATGATGAACGATTACTTCAATATGTTGGTCAATCGCAATTTGCATTTCATCTTCAGAAAAAACACCTTCAATTAATGTGATAGATTGTTTAAAACCTGATTGACGTATTTCAAGTGCTTCTTCTAAACATGCAACGCCAAAAGCATCAGACTGGTTCAATGCGGCTAAACAGTCTGAAACGCCATGACCATAAGCATTTGCCTTCACCATACTTACAACTTTAGAGTTTGGTGCAAGTTGTTTCACGCGATTTAAATTGTATTGCAATGCGTGTGTGTCAATACAAACCGTTGCTTGGCGCACTCTAATTTACTCCTAGAGGCATGTGGAAAGGTTAAATCTTTTAAACTGAAAAAAGATAATTGTGGTCAGATCAATTCGTGCGTTCTCAACTACGAATTGATCAAAGCAACATTACTCTTCTTCTTGGTTTTGCGCATAATATTCAGGTGATAGGTTACTGAAACGCGTATATTGACCTTCAAAAGCGAGTCGAACAGTACCAATTGGACCATTACGTTGTTTACCGATAATGATTTCGGCAGTTCCTGCTTCTTTAGACTCTTTGTTATATACCTCATCACGATAAATGAACATGATCAAATCGGCATCCTGCTCAATTGCTCCAGATTCACGTAAGTCTGACATTACAGGACGTTTATTTGGACGGTTTTCGAGTGAGCGGTTAAGCTGCGAAAGTGCAATCACAGGGCAATGCATCTCTTTCGCCAGTGCTTTCAAGCTTCGAGAAATTTCACCAATTTCACCCACACGGTTATCACCCATACCTGGTACTTTCATTAACTGCAGGTAATCGACCATGATGCAACCAAGTTTACCACCGTGTTGTTTGGCGATACGTCTTGCACGTGCGCGCATTTCAGTCGGTGGTAGGGCAGATGAATCATCAATATAAAGATGTTTTTCTTGCAGTTGAAGAATCGTTCCCGTGACCTTGTTCCATTCTTCGCCATCTAATTTGCCAGATCGCAAATGTCCTTGATGCACTTTACCAAACGAGGAAATTAAACGCATGGCAATAGAGTCAGCAGGCATCTCCATGGAGAATACGAGTGCAGGAAGGTTGCAATTGAATAGCACACTTTCGACTAAATTCATTGCGAAAGTTGTTTTACCCATAGATGGACGGGCAGCAACGACGATCATATCTCCAGCTTGCATACCTGATGTTTTATTATCAAGTTCTACAAACCCTGTGGTCAGACCTGTAATATTTCCATCAAGTTGTGATAATTCGTTGAGTTTATCGAATACATCTGCGACAACGGTATTTATTGCTTTTGGTCCTTGAGCTTTAGCATTGTTATTGTGTTGTTCAGCCAAAGAAAAGATACTGGTCTCAGCTAAATCTAAAATTTCACTGACTTCTCGACCTTTCGTGTCATACGCATTTTGTAGAATTTCATTACCAACTTTGATCATATTTCTCAAAGTTGCAAATTCACGTATTTTATTGGCATAAGTTTCAAGGTTATAAAAGCTTGATGGAGAATCCGCCATCAATTGCATTAAATATTCTTCACCACCAATCGCATCAAGCAGGTTCTGTTTGATTAACCAATCATTGACCAATACGGCATCATAAGGTGAACTTTCTTTAGAAAGTTTTTCAATTGCTCTAAAAATATATTTATGTCGAGTCGCGTAAAAATCATTCTCGGTTAATATATCGCTGACCTGTTCGAATGACTCAGCTACTGTCATGAGTGCGGCAAGAACAGCCTGTTCAATAGCAAGATTGTGCGGAGGCGTACGAAACTCTTTGAGTGCTGAAGATTCGCTCTTTAGCAAATCTAACTCAGTGTTATTCGTATTTTTTTTGGCAGTCGCCTGAGACATATAAAACCTTGATTTACAATAATTACGAAAATGAATAGGGGAGACTTATCTTAATGCAAAATGCACAATCAAGACAGTGCAACAAATAATATCGATAACAAATGAAAAACTAAGTCCAAATTTCAGCTTGCTAAATAAAATTTTATAATTATTAGGGATAAAAAAAAGAGCATGCAGATGCATGCTCTTTTTCTTTGCATAAAATTACTCAGATACGATAGTAACGAGAACTTCAGCAACAACATCATGGTGCAATTGGATTGCGATGTTGAATTCGCCAGTGTGACGAAGTGCACCGTTCGGTAAACGAACTTCAGCACGGTCAACTTCAAGACCAGCATTTGTCAACGCGTCAGCGATGTCACGAGTACCGATAGAACCAAATAGTTTACCTTCGTCACCAGCTTTCGCAGTGATTACGATATTTACTTCGTTCAATTGGTCAGCACGTGCTTGAGCAGCAGCTAGTACTTCAGCTTCTTGCTTCTCAAGTTCAGCACGACGAGCTTCAAATGCAGCAGTGTTAGCTTCAGTAGCAGCAACTGCTTTACCTTGAGGGATTAAGTAGTTGCGGCCGTAACCAGCTTTAACTGAAACTTTATCACCTAATTTGCCAAGGTTCTTAATGCGTTGTAATAAGATAATATCCACAGCTCAACCTCACTTATGATTGTCAGTGTAAGGAATCAACGCTAAGTAGCGAGCTTGTTTGATAGCAAGAGCTAATTGACGTTGGTAACGAGCTTTAGTACCTGTAATACGGCTAGGAACAATCTTGCCGTTTTCAGTGATGTACTGTTTTAAAGTATCGATATCTTTATAGTCGATATATGTAACGTTCTCAGCTGTAAAGCGGCAGAACTTACGACGACGGTAGAAACGTGCCATTGATGTTCTCCTTATGCTTCAGCAGAGTCTTGAGCTTGTTGTGCTTCTTCACGTTGAGCTTTACGCGCACGTTTTTCTTCAGCACTCTTAGCCAATAAAGACTCTTCAGTGATTGCGTTTTCACGACGAATAATAACGTTACGAAGAATAGCATCGTTGTAACGGAATAATTCTTCTAATTCATTAAGCGTAGTTTGGTTACATTCAACGTTCATTAAAATGTAGTGCGCTTTGTGAATTTTGTTAATTGGGTAAGCCAATTGGCGACGGCCCCAATCTTCAAGACGGTGAATTTGACCTTCAGCATCTTTAATGTGAGAGATATAGCGTTCTACCATACCTACCACTTGATCGCTTTGGTCTGGATGTACCAGAATTACGATTTCGTAGTGACGCATTGTCAGCTCCTTACGGTTTTATGCAGCCCCTAACGCATTTGTTAGAAGCAAGGAGTCACAAATAAATTTTATTGGTTTCAAAAAAACTTAATGTGTCGCAAAAAATGCGAAGCTGTATTGTAAGGATGTCGGCAGGGGATTACAAGAAAAATAAAGCAAAATATAACGACGAAGAAAATAAATTGGACTATTCAATTTTGAAAATTAACTTACTTTTAGAAAGTATTTGAAGTTAGTGTTGAGTATAGATATTTATAGACTGCTGAAACCGAAGATAAAAAAAAGATAGAGGCTTCTCTATCTTTTAAAAAATGACAAGGTTGTTTATTGGTGCAGTAGCAGTAAAACTAAAGCAAATACTAATAATCGTAATTAGGAGAACAGAGAATAAAAAATATTTCTTTGCCCATAATTGATCATTTTCAGCTTTAAATCCAATGATATTTAAATATAGCCAATAAACAGTCAATACATTGAGAATTATACAATAAAGCCAATTTGCATAGCCAAATACAAATAAAGCGTTCATTGAGATTGCAAATAGCACAATGTAAATCAGCGATTCGATCTTGGTGCGAACAATCGAGCGCGCAACAGGAAGAATCGGAATACCTGCATTTTTATAATCATCAAAACGATAAATTGCAATTCCCCATGAGTGAGGCATTTGCCAAAATGCATAACCCAAGAAAATGAGTAGCGCACCTAAATCGAATTGATTCGCGACCGCTGTATATCCAATGACAGGGGGGACTGCACCAGAAATACTACCGACCACAGTTTGGTGGATCGTTGTTCGTTTTGTCCATAAGCTGTAAAAACCAACATATACGACAAAACCAATAACTGCGAATAAAAAAGCGTACGCATTTACCCAAAACCATAAAATACCAAAACCGAGTATGCCTAACAGCAAAGCAAAAGCTAATGCAATTTGAACAGAAATGGTTTTCTTAACTAACGCACGATTTTGAGTGCGCTGCATTTTTTGGTCGATGTCTTGATCAATAACGTTATTAACCACACATCCAGATGCAACTACGAGGGTAGTGCCAATGAGGGTAAGAAGCAGGAGAAGGAAATCTACTGAACCTTGGGTAGCTACAAAGTAGCCACCCAAAGTGGTAACAAAGTTACCAAAGAGAATTCCTGGCTTAGTCAGGAATAAGTACTTTTTAAACATGACAATCAGTTTAGATCATCATGTTTGAATGTAAGTAGTTCATGATCCATACAGAACCAACTAAAAGAACAGCAATAGTTAGAATTGTATAGATAAATGCAATCACGTTCCAACGTTGCTCTGAAGATGAGTTCATGTGCAAGAAGTAAACTAATTGTACAAGTACCTGAGCAACAGCTGTAATACCGATAACAGCAATAATTGCACCACGGCTGAAGCTATCAGTATTCATTGCCATGTAGAATGGAACTACAGTCAATAAAACAGAAAGTACAAAACCGATTGTGTATTGCTTTACGTTACCGTGTGATGCACCAGCAGCATTATGATCATGACTCATTATAATACTCCCATTAAGTACACTACGCTGAATACGCAGATCCATACGATGTCAAGGAAGTGCCAGAACAAGCTTAGGCAAGCAAGACGACGAGTATTGATTGTAGTCAAACCATATTTTTTGATTTGAATCATCAACACGATCATCCATACCAAACCAGAAGTTACGTGAATACCGTGCGTACCGACTAAAGTAAAGAACGCAGATAAGAACGCACTAACGCTTGGTCCATGACCAGCATGAACTAAATGATTAAATTCATAAAGTTCCATGCCGATGAAGATTGCACCGAATACAAATGTAACTGCTAACCAAGCTAGAACTTGACCAACATTTTTCTTGTAAGAAGCAAGTACCGCAAAACCAAATGTCACTGATGAAATCAAAAGTGCGAAAGTTTCAGTTAAAACGAAACCTAAAGAATCTGCAAAAAGATCCTTTGCACTTGGAGTGCCAGGTGGAATATGACTGCTTAATACAGCGAACGCGATGAAGAGTGTACCGAATAAAATCAAGTCACTCATCAAGTAAGTCCAAAAACCAAAGACCGTGATGTCTGTATCATCGTGATGATGTTCATCATGCTCGTGGTTTTCGTGATGAAGTACTTCAGCCATATCCTTAGTCCTTCTTCAAGTGTTTTTCGAGTAACGCATAACGTTCGTTTTCAATACGTTCTACTTCAGCAGCTGGAACATAGTAATCCACTTTCTTCGTGAATGAGCTCCAGATAAAGCCAATGATTGCAGAAACGAAAGAAACAATCGCTAACCACCAAATGTGCCAGATAAGTGCAAAGCCCATAACAGTGATGATCAGTGCAATAAGTACACCCGCAGCACGGTTAGTTGGCATATGAACATCTTCATATTTAGCAGGACGTGCGTAAGCTACACCATTTTCTTTGTCAGTCCAGAAGCGGTCGATACCGTTCGCTTGAGGCAGTACTGCAAAGTTATAGAATGGAGCTGGAGATGAAGTCGCCCATTCAAGCGTACGTGCATCCCATGGATCGCCTGTAACGTCACGAGTTTGTTCGCGTTGTAAGAAACCAACAATGATTTGCATGATGAAACAAGCAATACCAATTGCGATTAATACAGCACCGAATAATGCGATACCAACATATGGATCCCAGTCTGGGTTGTCATACGAGTTTAGACGACGAGTCATACCCATGAAACCTAGGATATACAATGGCATGAACGCGAAGTAGAAACCGAAGAACCAGAACCAGAAGCATGCTTTGCCCCAGAATTCACTTAACTGCCAACCGAACATTTTCGGCCAGTAGAAAGTAATACCAGCAAACATACCAAATACAACACCACCAATAATTACGTTATGGAAGTGAGCGATTAAGAATAGTGAGTTGTGTACAAGGAAGTCCGCAGGTGGAACCGCCATAAGTACACCAGTCAAACCACCGATGCCGAAAGTCACTAAGAAGCCAACTGTCCAGTACATTGGTGATGTGAAGGTAATACGACCCTTATACATTGTGAATAACCAAGAGAAGATTTTCACACCTGTAGGAATCGCAATAATCATGGTCATGATACCGAAGAACGCGTTAACGTTGGCACCTGAACCCATTGTAAAGAAGTGGTGTAACCATACTACGAATGCAAGAACTGTAATCGCGATCGTTGCATATACCATTGATTTGTAACCAAACAATGTCTTACGAGAGAATACAGAAGTAATCTCAGAGAATAGACCGAATGCAGGTAGGATCAAGATATAAACTTCTGGGTGACCCCATGTCCAAATCAAGTTTACATACAACATTGGGCTACCACCCATGTCATTTGTAAAGAAGTGGAAACCGAAATAACGGTCAAGCGTTAACATTGCAATTGTTGCAGTCAACACTGGGAATGATGCGATGATCAATACTGCACAACATAAAGATGTCCACGTAAAGATCGGCATATCCATAAGACCCATGCCAGGAGCACGCATTTTAATGATGGTAACGAAGAAGTTAACACCAGTAAGAAGTGTTCCAAGACCAGAGATCTGAAGTGCCCAGATATAGTAGTCAACACCAACACCAGGAGAGTATTCGATACCTGAAAGAGGAGGGTAAGCCATCCAACCAGTTGCAGCAAACTCACCAAGCGCAAGAGAAACCATCATCAAACCAGCAGCACCAGCGAATAACCAGAAGCTTAAAGAGTTTAATAATGGGAATGCTACGTCACGCGCACCAATTTGTAGTGGAACAGAAATGTTCATCATACCCACTACAAGACCCATCGCTACGAAGAAAATCATGATTACACCGTGTGCGGTGAAAATCTGGTCGTAGTGTTCAGGGTGCAGATAGCCTTCGCCGCCACCTTTTGCAAGGAACAATTGAAGACGCATCATAATCGCATCCGCGAAACCACGTAATAACATGATCACAGAAACGATAAGGTACATAATACCAATTTTTTTATGGTCTACAGATGTGAACCATTCGTTCCACAAGTAGCCCCATTTTTTGAAATAAGTGATACCGGCAAATACTGCAATACCACCTAAAATCATCATTAACACTGTTACCTGTACGATTGGATCGTACGGGATAGCATCTACACTTAACTTACCTAAGAAGCTCATGTCTTATTCCCCTACAACTGAAGAAGCAGGTTCAGCATTTACATCAGCAGCTACAGCATGACCTTCAGCTTTAGCTGAGTGATCCGCACCGTGGTAGTTTGCCATGTATTTGTTGATAATTGATTCAAACAAGCCTTTTTCAACAGAAGAGTAGTAAGTCACAGGATGAGGATGTGCCTTATATGGACCTTCTTTTTGAGCAATTTCAGCTTGTTGCTTCTCTAGATCGGTTTTAGCGTTACGAACCATCGCAGCGATTTGTTTCTCTGAACGGTTACCATCACGCAAGGTTGCAAATTCAGCTTGGTCTAAAACTGTTTTTTGAACAGCTTCAGGGTTAATTGAAGTACCGTTACCAGCTTTTACTGCAGACACCCATTCAGCAAACTTAGCTTCTGAAACAGAATGAGCTTGGAAGCGCATTTGTGTGAAACCATAGCCTGAATAGTTCGAAGAGAAACCACGGTATACACCTTCATTATCCGCAAGGACGTGAAGTTGAGTTTGCATACCCGCCATTGCATAAATCTGACCCGCTAACTGAGGAATGAAGAAAGAGTTCATTGTGAAGTTAGAGGTGATATTGAAATTAATCGGAGTTTTTTCTGGGAAACGAACTTCGTTAACTGTTGCAATTTCTTGTTCAGGGTAAACAAAAACCCATTTAAACTGTTCAGCAATAACTTGAATAGTTAAATGTGATTTCTCTGATTCTAGCGGACGATAAGGGTCATACTTGTGTGAGCCCCACCATGTTAAATACGCTAAAATACCAATAATAATACACGGGATACCCCACACTACGATTTCAATAATAGTAGAGTGTGCCCATGTAGGTTTATAGTCTGCATCTTTATTTGACGCACGATATTTCCAACTAAACCATAAAGCCATCAATGCTGATGGAATTACTACCAATAGCATGAGGTAGATCGCAGTCATCATAAGATCAGACTGACCTTGTGCTACTGGACCTTTTGAGTTTAGAAGTACCATATCACCGCCACACCCTGTTAAGAGCACGGCAAGCGTTGATAAAGACAATACAGCTAAAATTGTTTGTCTCATTTTACAACCTCGGTGAAGAGTCCCATTCCCTAATAAAATTATGGGATAGCGATTATAGTGTCACATGATTGAAAAACAGAAAATTACATTTACTGAATTTCAGTCATATGACACCGCTACGTTGTAGGGCATTATGCCCTATAACGACCAACTAAGCTATATGTAAAGTGCCTTTAAATATAAGGATTAAACCCAATTTGTTTGGTCGGAATTGGTTGAAGAATTGATTACTTTTGATGTGAAAACAGAGGCAAAACAAAGGGGAGCATTTGCTCCCCTAAGATAAAAATTATCGTTTTATGACTTTAGTCTTTGCTAATTTATCGTGCAAAGTTTGTCTTTTTTGACTTAGACCGAAGGCATGATCAATGATGGTAATGAATGGCATAAAGAGTAAATTCAATACAATAAAAATCACACTACGCAATGCGAATGCGCGCATTAAGTTCACTTGCTGTCCATTTTCAGCATCAACAATTTGAATTTTTGCTACTTTTTTACCTAAACTCTGACCACTTTTCGCAATTAAAAATGCTTGAGCAGCTAACATTAATACAATGTAAACCAACATTGCTTGCCAAGCTTCCATTGGAATAAGTGTAAATAACTGTTCCTGTAATTTGATTGCTTGATCTGATGAGCTAGCATTCTGCATTTTTTGCTGAAGCTCAGTCAATTGAGCAACTTGTTCTTCTTGCATAAAGAACGAAGGAATCACCATGGCAGGCAACCAAAGCGCCAGATCAACGAGTTTAGCTAAAAATCGAGATCCAATTGAGGCAAGTTTTTGCTGAGCAGTATTTTTTTGAACATTGACACTCGAAATAGAAGCATTTGGATAGCTTTGTTGCACTGGTGGAGTGGGTTGATAGCCTTCAGGTTGGTAATATAATTTTCCTTGAGTGAGTTCACCTAAAGCTTTCCATTCAGTCATACCTTGATGCCAGACCAAGTCTGTGAGTAAAACTTGTTGGCTCGAGAGCATTTGATTTAACTGCTCTACCGTATACGGTCCAGCTTGTTGATTATTTCTCGCCAAGTAAATTTGCATAAACCTAATTTCTCAAAAATTACTAAAAAATAATGGGTAAAAAAAAGACCCACGAATGGGTCTTTTTTTAACATAGTTTATTAAGCTTGTTTAGTCTTTTCTTCAGATAAGAAGAACCATGTATCTAAAACAGAGTCTGGGTTGAGTGAAACAGATTCGATACCTTGTTCCATTAACCAGCGAGCAAGATCTGGGTGGTCTGATGGTCCTTGACCACAAATACCCACATATTTACCTGCCTTACGACATGCATGAATCGCCATTGAAAGAAGAGCTTTTACTGCTGGATCACGTTCATCAAATAAATGAGAAACGATACCTGAGTCACGGTCAAGCCCAAGCGTTAACTGAGTTAAGTCATTTGAACCGATTGAGAAGCCATCAAAATGCTCTAAGAATTGTTCAGCAAGTAGAGCATTGGTTGGTAACTCACACATCATGATCACTTTAAGACCATTTTCACCACGTTTTAAGCCATTTGCAGCAAGAAGTTCAATAACACGTTTTGCTTCAGCAACTGTGCGGACGAATGGGATCATGATTTGAATGTTAGTTAGACCCATTTCATCACGAACTTTCTTCAATGCACGGCATTCTAATTCGAAGCAGTCACGGAAGTTGTCAGAAACATAACGGCTTGCACCACGGAAGCCCAACATCGGGTTTTCTTCTTCAGGTTCGTATAACTTACCACCGATTAAGTTCGCATATTCATTTGATTTGAAGTCTGACATACGTACGATGACAGGTTTATCAGCAAATGCAGCAGCAAGTGTAGAAATACCTTCAACGAGTTTTTCAACGTAGAATTCAATCGGTGAAGAGTAACCTGCAGTACGGGTCATCACAGCTGCACGTGTTTCGCGAGGTAAGCTGTCAATATTGAGTAATGCTTTAGGGTGAACACCAATCATACGGTTGATGATGAACTCTAGACGTGCGAGACCAATACCTTCGTTTGGAATTTGAGCGAAGTCAAATGCACGATCTGGGTTACCAACGTTCATCATGATTTTGAACGGAAGTGTTGGCATAGATTCAATCGAGTTACGTTGAACTTCGAAATCTAAAGCGCCTTCGTAAATGAAACCTGTATCGCCTTCAGCACATGAAACAGTTACTTCTTGACCATCAACAAGTACTTCTGTTGCGTTACCACATCCAACAATCGCTGGAACACCGAGTTCACGTGCAATAATCGCGGCATGACAAGTACGACCACCACGGTTTGTAACGATCGCAGCAGCACGTTTCATAACTGGTTCCCAATCAGGATCGGTCATGTCAGAAACAAGAACGTCGCCATCTTGGACTTTGTCCATCTCTTTGATTGAATTAACAATACGGACTTTACCAGAACCGATACGTTGACCGATTGAGCGACCTTCACAAAGAACGGTACCTTTTTGTTTTAATAGGTAGCGTTCCATTGTGCCGACATTCTCACGGCTTTTCACAGTTTCAGGACGTGCTTGAACGATGTAAATTTGACCGTCATCACCGTCTTTCGCCCATTCGATATCCATTGGCGCACCGTAATGTTGCTCAATGATTAACGCTTGCTTAGCAAGTTCTTGTAATTCTTGATCATTTAAAGCAAATTGTTGGCGCTCAGTTTTTTCAACATCCACAACAACAACTGATTTACCTGCAGAGCCTTCTTCACCGTAGATCATTTTTTGGTGCTTAGAGCCAAGGTTACGACGCAATACTGCGTGTTTACCCGCATTTAAAAGTGGCTTAGATAAATAGAATTCATCAGGGTTTACAGCGCCTTGAACGACCATTTCACCTAAACCGTAAGATGCAGTAATGAATACAACGTCACGGAAACCAGATTCAGTGTCCAGTGTAAACATTACACCAGCAGCACCAGTCTCTGAACGAACCATACGTTGCACACCAGCAGAAAGAGCAACGATGTCATGATCGAAGTTTTGGTGTACACGGTAAGCAATTGCGCGGTCGTTATAAAGTGAAGCAAAAACTTCTTTAATCGCGATTAAGACGTTGTCAATACCGCGGATGTTTAAGAAAGTCTCTTGTTGTCCTGCAAAAGATGCGTCTGGTAAATCTTCTGCAGTCGCAGATGAACGAACGGCAACCGCGATCTCAGGGTTGCCGTTAGAAAGAGTTGCGAATGCATCACGAACTTCTTTTTCAAGTGCTGGAGTAAGCGGAGTATCAACGATCCATTGACGGATTTTAGCACCAGTTTCAGCAAGTGCATTTACGTCGTCAACATTGAGTTGTTTGAGCTCGGCTGAAATTTTGGCATTTAGACCACTTTGCTCAAGGAATTCACGGTAAGCTGCAGCAGTTGTTGCAAAACCACCTGGAACTGATACACCAGCATTTGCTAAATGGCTGATCATTTCGCCTAGAGATGAGTTTTTCCCGCCCACGATTTCTACGTCGTGTTTACCTAATTTTTCCAGACCGATTACGCGTGCTTCCAAAGTTGTTACTCCACTTTTGCAGTATTAATCACTATCTTGGCATGATATTTTTCTGTGAAAACTTAGCAAACTTTCATTACTAAGCGACAGTCATGTAAGATCGGTTTACTATAAAGATTATATAGTACTTAGACAAATATTTGAGGATTAATTTAATGGCAGAAAGTAAAGATATTAAACGAAGTGTTTTTTTTATTTCCGATGGTACTGCCATTACGGCTGAAACACTCGGGCATTCTTTATTGGCTCAATTTCCTCATGTCGATTTTGATATTCATATCATTCCGTATATCACTACAGAAGAAGCTGCAATGAACGTAGTTGCAGAGATTAACGCGCGCGCAGAGTCTGATGGCCAACAACCTCTTGTCTTTGATACTCTTGTGGATCCCTATGTTCGGGATATCATCAATACGGCAAATGCGGTTAATTTAGATGTGTTTGAAGGGTTAATTAGTAAGCTATCTGAGGTGCTTGGAACAGCCCCTACAACTTTAGTCGGACAAACACATGCTGTGACTGATTCTGAGTCTTATAAGGCACGTATTGATGCTGTACATTTCGCGCTGGATAATGATGATGGTGCACGTACAAGACACTATGATAAAGCGGACTTAATTTTGATTGGAGTGTCGCGTTCTGGTAAAACACCGACCTCAATTTATTTGTCATTACAATTTGGTATTCGAGTTGCGAACTATCCGTTAACTGAAGAAGATTTGGATGACAACCGTTTGCCAGCAGTTTTACGTCCACATAAGCATAAATTGTTTGGATTAATGATTGATGCTGATCGTTTGGTGGCAATTCGATCTGAACGCAAAGCCAACAGTCGTTATGCAAGTTTTAGCCAATGTCAGATGGAATTGCGTGCAATCGAAGGTATTTATATTTCTGAAGGGATTAAATATCTAAATGTTTCAGAAATGTCGATTGAAGAAATCTCAACACGAGTATTGCAAATGACAGGCTTGAAACGCCGGATTGGTTAAATCGGTAAATCCAATTTAAAAAAAAGAAGCACTAGCTGTGCTTCTTTTTATTAAGAGATTAATCGTCATAAATACTCATAAAATTCAAAAATTATATAATTCAAGTGTCTATAATTTCATCATAAAATGTAATTTAGAATCGCATTTATCTACTAAATGGTGGTTATTTTTCGTACGTTGTAATGATAATATCTACTAAGTGTTCGATTCCTTCCATACTTTGAACGGCATTTTCAGTAATTTTCACGACTGGCCATGTGATCAATTTACAGTTTTTTCGCTGTAAGGCGCTGTAATAATGATCGGATTTAAAAAATATTTTTTGCGACGAAGCTGGATTTGGCATCAATTGTCTTTTTAACCAAGTATCTGAAATCTGAGAATCTAAATATCGTATTGCCAATGTCGTCTTAATTCGCTGATTAAATAATCGTTTATTTTTAGCGATGAGGGGATGAGCAATAATTTTTTGAATCCCTTTTTCAGTGTGTGGCAAAACGAAATGAGGTGTCATTTGAAATACTTTGACGAATAGCGCATTTTGACAAACCACATCTAAATGTGAAACTGACATTTGATTGGCACCAATAATCGCGACCTTTAATCCTGAAAAATCGGTTTGTTTGATGTCCTCAGCTGAGATAATTTTTCCTTTAAAGTTGGAAAAATACTCAGCTTCATTATGAAAGAACGAATCCGTGTGGGCTTTATTCCTTTTTTTCATTTCTGTACCTAATTATTGTTTTAGTGGGTTGCTTTTGGTTCTGCAGTTAATTCATATATCCAAGATGGGATTTTAGGTAAAGATTTTTCTGGAATCTTATCAGTCATTTTTACCATGGTGTCGACAGGGATATGAAACCATTTATTACGTCGATTCATGGCACTTCGTGCATGGAAGTTAATAATTTGATACCAAGGATTACGACGACCTTCTGCAGTACGTCCACCTATTCGAGCAAATTTGTGCATCGCTGCATAGAGCTTTTCTTCTGGCAGACCTAGTTTAATCACATTATCACGCATTTTGTTAATGAGTGGTAAGTATGCAAGAATACCAAGTAATAAACGTGGATCTACAACTCGCGCTGCCATTTTAGAAAGCTCAATAAAGGTTTTATTGTAGCCTTGATCTTCCATGACACTAAATCCAACACCTAAATGACGAGCTTCATCACCATTAATCAGTTCAAAAGCTTGATGACAAACTGGGTCTTCTACAGTGTCCAATAGGAATGTACAAAGTGCGCCATCAAGAGCGACTTCCAGCATCGGAATGACAGCACCTAGAATATAGAAGGGCATTTCATTAGCATAAGTGTCGAGCCATTCGATAATCAGTCTTAAATTTTTATTGGGTTTAGGAATATCGCCTTCAAGCATATCCCATCTTTTCATCAGTGCCATTTCGGCATTGGCGTGACGCTGTTCCTCAGCGTGGAAAATGGCATACATTTCGCGAAGCGTATCTGTCGGTGCTTTTTTTGACATCGCAGAAAATGCACGAGCACCTACATGTTCGATCCACATTAAATCAGCCATAAAATCTTTAAGCTTGGGCCACTGTTCTGCGGTGACTAATTCTTTGCCAGGAGCATCCCAGTCAATATCCGAGAGTGTCCATTGAGTATGTTTTACTTTATCCAACATTTTTTCTAAGTCGATAGAGGCCATGTTATACATCCGTATTTATTTTTTAATCATGAAATTTTATCGCTTAAAAATGTGATGTATTTTGCAGAAGTGCTTATTTTAGTTTGATATAAAATGCCAAATTTTAAGTATTTGATTATGAATAATTAATATTGTTGGTTAAAAGAATTTTTTCATTGGAATAGTCTTTTAGGGACATTCGATGTCATTTATTGCCAATAGTTGTTTGACAAACTCAAGAAATGAAAGAGTAATTAATAACAGATTTGAAATCAAAACCATTACTCAATCATTTCAGGATCTTATCGATTTAAGCGTTTTGCTTAATTTGCATTAAATACTCAAAGTTTTGAATACGTTTGTCAGTATCGTAGATATCACAGGTAAAAATAAACTCATCTACATCATAAGGCACCAGTAGTTGTTCAAGACCTTGTTTCACTGTTTCTGGTGATCCGATTTGAGCCATTGCGTAAAAATTGTCAACTGACATCTTTTCTGGAGCAGACCAAATTCCATCCATTGATTTAACTGGAGGTTTGAGTTTTAAGCTTTGCCCACGCATTAAGCCTAATACACGTTGATAAGCGCTAGTAGCCAAGTATTCAGCTTCTTCATCAGTATTAGCTACAACAGTTGGAACGCCCATTGATACATAAGGACGATCCAAATATTCAGAAGGTTCGAAGTTTTCTCTGTAAAGTTGAATCGCTTGACCCAGCATACGAGGGGCAAAGTGAGAAGCAAAAGAATAAGGTAAGCCAAGTTTAGCTGCCAATTGTGCGCTAAATAAGCTAGAACCTAACAGCCATACGGGAACATGTGTTCCTTGACCTGGTGTCGCTTTGATTCTTTGATGTGGCGATGGATCTCCCAAATAGCTCAAAATCTCGAGCACGTCTTGTGGAAATTGATCTTCAGTCTCTTGACGACCTCGGCGTAAGGCACGCATGGTCAATTGATCTGTACCTGGTGCGCGTCCTAGTCCGAGCTCAACTCGATCAGGATAAAGCGTTGCTAGTGTTCCAAATTGTTCTGCTACAACAAGTGGTGCATGATTAGGCAGCATGATTCCGCCAGAACCTACTTTTAAAGAGGAGGTGTTAGCAAGGATATAGCCTAATAACACAGCTGTAGCTGAGCTAGCGATACCATCCATATTATGGTGTTCTGCAAGCCACAGTCGTTTAAAACCCAATTGTTCGATTTTTTGTGCTAACTCCAAAGCATGCTGTAGTGAAAAAGCAATCGTTTTATCATCACGTACAGGAGCGAGTTCCAATACTGAAAACTCGATATCTTTTAAGCTTCGCATAACTTTCTACTCTTTTGAACACTCATAAAGATGTTAATACGAACTTGAGTATTTGTATATTGAAAAAAAACGATATAAGTGTAAATAAAAAAGCGCTCTAAGTTGAGCGCTTGAATTCTAAGAGTTTGGAATTAGCGTTTACCGTTTTTATACCAGCCTAAATGACGACCATTGTCACTTCTGTAATTACGGTCATTATAACGATAGTTTGAATTGCGATAACCGCTTTCACGGCGATCATAACGATCTCTATAGTCATCTTCGCGACGATCTTCAGCCACTTTTTTACCTAAAACTGAACCACCAGCTGAACCTAATGCAGCCCCAGCATAACCCGCATTTGTTCCGCCCATATTATTACCAACGGTGTAACCACCAGCACCACCTAATGCAGCACCAATTGCAGCAGCATTACGATCTTTTTTGTTCGCTGATGCAGCTGCGCCACCAGCACCACCAATCGCTGATCCGATCATTGCTCCAGTCGAGCCACCCATTTGTTGACCAATCGCAGCACCAACGACTCCACCTAAAGCAGATGTGAGGGCAACTCTAGACGAACTATCAGCATAAGCAGTTGTTGTACTCAAGGCCGCAGTTGCGATCGCAGCAGCAAATAACTTTGAATTGAATTTCATGGTGAACTCCTTGTCGAAGTCTTATATTGGATGGTTTTAATTTAATCCAAATTTCTGCAATCATTTGGGAGAGCAAGTTGCTGGTTTGTATTTTTCTCTCCCTAATTTATCCATAATTAATTTGTTAATAAAAAAATGCGCCCTAAGGCGCATCGAGGTGAATACAGAGTATTCAAAGGGGAAACTATCAATGAGATTATATTAACGACGGCTATGTTTTTTCTTTTTCCATTTACGATCTTGACGTGAATCATATGCTTTGTCTTTCGCAATTTTGTTACCAAGAGCAGCACCACCAGCAGCACCTAAAGCAGAGCCGATATAACCGCCATTGGTTCCACCCATACTATTACCTACGGTATAACCCGCACCGCCACCTAATGCACCTCCGATGGCAGATTCAGTACGGTTACGTTTATTACTAGCAACAGCAGCACCACCAGCACCACCAAGTGCTGCACCTAAAGTTGCACCTGTTGTGCCACCCATGTTTTTACCAATTGCTGTACCTGCTACACTACCTAAAGCACTCGCAGCAGCGACACGCGCTGTACTGTCTGCATGTGCAGATACCGTGAACATTGATGCAGTGGCTAAGGTGGCTGACATTAATAGGGTATTTAATTTCATGTGTGACTCCATGTCCTTGTTCGTGGACGAGTAATAATTCGTTGAGCACAATGTAACAAGAATTGAAGCGCTAAATATGTAGAAGTTAACCTAGAGTTTTACGTTTTGGTTGCACAATGTTGTTTTTATATTACAACTGATCATTCAATATGCATTATTGGGCTGATTAAGAAGAAACTATGGAGAGTTGATTCAGTAAACAGTTTTTAAACTTGGCAGTTATGGAGCTAATTTTTGATTATCCATTAATTGGGTGTGACAAGGATTTAAAAAATGGTTTTGCAAAGTCATTCTATATAAATATGTTAATTGAATGTCAGAGTCGTTAAACTACTCGCAATTTTAGAAATATTAATTTAAGGCAGTCCTTAAGTTAATCCAGTATTAGAGATTTTATTTAACATGAAAGAATCGTTACGTTTACGATTAGACCAACTTTGTGATCGTCATGAAGAATTAGAAGCGCTATTGGCTGATGTTGAAGTCATTTCCGACAATAAGCGTTTCCGTAATTTGTCACGTGAACACAATGATTTGACTGAAATCACCACTGTTTGGAAAAAATATACCCAAGCGGAAGAAGATATTGTAACGGCTGAAGTAATGTTGTCAGATCCTGACTTTAAGGAAATGGCACAAGAAGAAATTAAAGAAAATAAAGCATTAATTGAATCTTTAGAGGCAGAATTGAATATTCTGATGATTCCGAAAGATCCAAATGATGCGAACTCTGCATATCTGGAAGTACGTGCAGGGACAGGTGGCGATGAAGCTGCGATTTTCTCTGGTGATTTATTCCGTATGTACAGTAAATATGCTGAATCACAGGGTTGGCGTGTCGAAATCCTTTCTGAAAATGAAGGTGAACATGGCGGTTACAAAGAAATTATTTGTTTAATTAATGGTGAAGGTGTTTACGGACGCTTAAAATTTGAAAGCGGTGCTCATCGAGTTCAGCGCGTTCCTGCAACTGAATCACAGGGGCGAGTTCATACTTCAGCTTGTACCGTTGCAATTCTTCCTGAAATTGATGTTGATACGACTGTAGATATTAACCCTTCAGACTTGCGTATTGATACTTATCGTGCATCTGGGGCGGGTGGTCAGCACGTCAATAAAACGGATTCTGCTGTACGAATCACGCATATTCCGACAGGTACTGTTGTTGAATGTCAGGAAGAGCGTTCACAACATAAGAACAAAGCAAAGGCAATGGCATTATTGGCATCTCGTCTTGAGAATGCTAAACGTGCAGCAGCTGATGCTGCGACATCTGAAATGCGCCGTGATTTGGTGGGTTCAGGTGATCGTTCAGAACGTATTCGTACCTATAATTATCCTCAGGGTCGTATGACTGATCATCGTATTAACTTAACTTTATATAAGTTGGATGCAGTGATGGAGGGAGATTTGACTGAGCTTTTAGATAGCTTACATCGTGAATATCAAGCGGATCAATTGGCAATGCTTGCACAGCAGAATGGTGGTTAATGAACATTCAACAAGCGCTTGCACTGCGTGGTGAGCCTGAAAGTTATGAGCGTCAAGAAAATGCTTGGTTGCTCGAACATATCACTAAAATTGATTCATTCGATTTGGTGATGAAGAAGGATAAAGAGCTCACTGCAGAACAAGAGCAGGCGTATCGAGAGGCGATTGCTCGGATTGAAGCAGGTGAGCCTTTAGCTTATGTCACAGGTTCGCAACCTTTTTGGACATTGGACTTAAAAGTGACGTCCGATACGTTGGTGCCTAGACCGGACACCGAAGTTTTGGTGGAGACAGTTTTAAAGTTAGAGTTGCCTGAGGATGCGCGCGTTGTAGATTTAGGAACTGGGACAGGCGCCATTGCATTGTCACTCGCTTCCGAACGTCCTAATTGGTCTTTAACAGCAACTGATATTTATGAGCCTACATTGGAAGTCGCTAAATTTAATGCTGAGCAACATGACTTAGATCAGGTTCAATTTGTACTAGGCAGTTGGTTAAAACCGTTTGGGCGTCAATTTTTTGATGTCATTGTATCTAATCCGCCTTATATTGATCCAGCAGATGAACATATGCACAATTTGGCGACCGAGCCTCAACGTGCATTAATCTCTGATAAAAAAGGTTTAGCTGATCTTGAGCAAATTATTTTGCAAGCCAAGAAGCATCTGACTGTTGAAGGTTGGGTGGTACTTGAACATGGATATAATCAAGCAGACGCTGTTCAGCATCTATTCCGTCAAGCAGGGTATAAGAAAGTGAGAACCGTTAAAGATTATGGTGGTAACGATCGCGTGACTTTAGCACAATGGCCTCATTAGAAATAAAAAAGCGACTTTAGGTCGCTTTTTTATTGATTCATCTTTTGATGACATCACGCCATAACAATAATTTTGATTCAAATACTTTCATTATGGTATCAGTAATTTTTCCCAATATTGCCAATAAAATAATAGCAATGATCACAATATCTGGACGCGATGTTTCACGTCCATCACTTAATAAATATCCAATACCTTGCGTTGCTGCAATGAGTTCAGCGGCAATCATAAACATCCAAGCTAAACTCAAACTATTGCGCAAGCCTGTAAGGATAGATGGAGAAGCTGCGGGTAAAACGATTTGGTAGATTTGTTGCCATCGATTCAGTCTATACACTTGAGCCAACTCAATCAATTTTCGGTCGACACCATGAATACCAGCCACAGTATTGGTATAGGTTGGAAAAAAAGCACCAATCGCAATGAGGGTGATTTTTGATGATTCATCAATACCAAGCCATAACAAAAGGAGAGGAATCCACGCAAGACTAGGAATTGACTTAATTGCAGAAAAGGTCGGTTCAATAAACTCTTCTGCATGCCGATTGAGCCCAACCAAAACTGCAAAAAATAGTGCTAAACCACTACCAATAGCAAACCCTAAAAACACTCGCCATGTACTTGCCCAAATATGTTGACCTAAATCATTCTGAGCAAGTTCTTGCAGGGAAACAAATAAGCTACTTGGAGCAGGTAGCAGATAAGGTTCAACTACACCACCTCGAACCAAAATTTCACACAGCAGTACCAGTAATACAGGGAGGAAAATACCTTTCAACCATTTATTCCCTTTTGTCGACAGTTGTGAATGGACATCGATATTCCGATGTTCAATCGCTTTTTCACTGATCGCCATTATTTTGTCACCACTTTTTGAGCAAATGAGGCATTAAATAACTGTTGAACAACTTGATTTACATTTGTTCCTTTACGAACTAAGTCTTCTTCAGTCAAGATTTTGCCGGATTTTTGTAGTGCATTAATGTGTTGGGCTTTAGGAATATGTTGATTAAAGTCAGTACGCTGAAGCTGAAGTTTTGCAACCTCTAAAGGTAGTTTAGCTTCAGTGGCGAGTAACTGCGCCAGTTTATCTGGATTGGCTTTTGCCCATTTACGTGCTTGCTCATACGCTTTAATTACGGCTTCAATTGCTTCTGGGCTAGATCGAGTAAATGGCTCTTTGACGCTTAACACGCTATAACTATTAAAGCCTACATTATGATAAAGCAGTTTTGCACCCGACTGAACTTGAGCTGATGCCATCAAAGGGTCTAAGCCAGCCCAAGCATCCACTTGTTTACGTTCTAACGCCGTTTTGCCATCTGGATGTTGCAAATGAACAAGCTGTACATCTTTTTTATTCAATCCAACGGTATCTAAAGCTTGTAGCGTGAATAAAAATGGGTCAGTTCCTTTTGTTGCGGCAATTTTTTTACCTTTTAGATCTTTTAAGGATTTAATCGGGGAGTCTTTTGGCACGACTAAAGCTGTCCATTCAGGTTGGCTTTGGATATAAACTGTTTTAACAGGGCTACCATTGGCACGACTTAATACAGCGGCAAGACCAGCAGTTGAAGCAAAATCAACACTGCCGCTATTGAGATATTCTAAGGAGCGATTACTGCCTTGACTAAATATCCATTTGATTTTGGTATTGGGTAAAGCCTTTTCTAATAGCTTTTGATTTTTAACCACTAAGCTCGTAGGAGCATAATAGGCATAGTCCAGTTTAATTTCCTGAGGAAGTGCGGCATTGGCTCCACTATGAACAACAATAATTGCTAAACCCAATAGACCTAATTTCAATGGAGATATTGATTTCTTCACTAAAGTACCTGATTTAATTCGCTAAATTTTCGATATAAATAGCCTTTCAGGTGATTTGTGACAAAAAAGAAAATGAGATATTAAAAGAATAAATTTTGATAAAGTTAAAATTATGAGTTAACACATTGAAATCAAATCAATATTTTATAAATATTGTGGTTTTGTGAAAATATATTGATTTATCAGAACTTTATATGAATTAGTGCAATGATATGAAGGTCACATAATTTAATATAATAAGACTAAGAGAGAAAATGAGACCAAACCCTATGAGTTTGATCTCAACACTCAAATTATACAAAATACTCAGTTGAAATATCGCTCACTTCAAGAAGGTCTAATGAGTCTGACTCCAAAGCCAAGCATAGCGCCACTACTTTTAGAGTGTCCGAAATTTTCGAAGCATCTTTTAACGCAATGCCAGATTTCAGTTCATTAAGACGTTCAGTTGAAATATCTAACGCAAGTGCAGTTTCACTTGCATCTTGAGTGTTTAGGAAATGATTGATTGCATTTTTTAAATCTATTTCAGATGCATTCAGAATGCTCATTTGAAGCTGCTCTGAAATTCGATCTGCATCTTGGTTAAGTGAATGGGGGAAAGTTTGAGCAAAATTTTGCTCTAAGACATCGATCATTTTAAACATGATTGAACCTTTAGGAGATATGGCAAAATGCCGAAATGAATAAGATTAAAATAGTCTAATTATTAGCCGAATTCAAAAGAATAACGATGACTGTATGGTTTTTAAATCATGTCACTAAAGCAAACTTAACCGTAATGTGTGATTAATTTTTATATAAAATAAATATTAAATTATAACTATTTTGAATTATTTAGACCAATTGGTCACTGAATAAATTGAATCCGTATTAGAGGAGGATTACCCTAAAGCCAACTTAAAACTAAAAAAGGATAATGAGATTTATGAATATTCAAGGAAAAGTGATTGTTATTACAGGCGGCGCTTCTGGGTTAGGTGCGGCGACAGCAGCTTATCTTCAACAGCAGGGTGCTCGAGTCATAATTGTTGATATGAATGCATCTTTGGGCGAGCAGACGGGTCAAGAAATTGGTGCAGAATTTATTCAACTAGATGTAACTGATGAAAAATCAGTTGAATCATTCTTTGCATACATACAAGAAAAATATGGACAATTAAATGGTTTAATCAACTGTGCTGGTATTGCACCATCAGCTAAAGTGCTTGGTCGTGATGGCCTGCATGCCTTAGATATGTTCCAAACAGTGCTGAATATCAACGTCAGTGGAACCTTTAATATGTTGCGATATGCTGCGCAATTAATGTCACAGTATACGCTTTCGGGGGAAGAGGAAGAACGTGGTGTCATTGTGAACACGGCTTCAGTTGCTGCTTTTGATGGTCAAATTGGTCAAGCTGCATATTCTGCATCCAAGGGCGCTGTTGTTGGTATGACTTTACCATTGGCGCGTGAGTTAGCACGTGAAAAGATCCGTGTTATGACTATTGCGCCAGGAATCATGGAAACCCCGATGCTCAAAGGTCTTCCGCAAAATGTGCAGGATGCATTGGGACAGATGGTTCCATTCCCACCACGTTTAGCCAAACCTGAAGAATTTGCGAAACTGGTTGGACATATCTTTGAAAATTCGTATTTAAATGGTGAAGTGATTCGATTGGATGGCGCAATTCGTATGGCGCCAAAATAATATATGAAAATCAGTTTAGTCTTCACTTAAATAGACGACTAAACTGATCTCAGATGTTTTATGGTGAAATCGCCGGACGAGCTACATTTCGATACTTCTCAAGTAATGCATCAAGGCGGGCTACAGTTTCAATATCCGCGAAACCATCATATTTCTCAGGATAAAAATGCATTTGGAATGCGGATACAACATTTTGAGTGACTTGATCGTATTGACCAGTGACAGGAATGTTATATCCGTATAATGCCAATTTGCTTTGTAACGAAGCAATATCATTCTTCCAAGGATGATAAGTACGATAATAATTTACAGTGTCGTTATCGTACCAAGCACCGATGTTATAATCTTCATATAAACGTTTCCAAGGAAATAGCGGACCTGGATCAAATTTACGACCTGGAGAAATATCACTGTGCCCCAAAATTCGGTCGGGTCTGATCTCGTATTTTTTAGTAATTTTTAAAATAATATCTGCAAGGACTTCGATTTGTTGTTTTGATGAAAATGGATACCATCGACGTTGCATCAAAGGGAGTTGTTCATCATCTGCAGGGAAACCGAGATTTTCAATTTCAATTCCGATACTCGAGGCATTCAAACTACTGTTGGTCTGCCAAGAACTCGCGCCAGCATGCCAAGCTCTTTTATCATCAGGCACAAGACGGTACACAGTAAATTTACCATTGGTTGGTAATTCGGGTACAAAATAGTGACTACTGGCAGGGAAATTAGGATCTTTAAACAAAGCCAATGTTTTGTCTTTAGATACTGCTGTGTAGTGCAGAATCAAGAACATTTGCCGATTGTCTTGATTGGGTGAAGTGTTCTCTTCGTCCAGATCATAAAGCGTGCTTTCTATATATTCTGGTTGGGTATCCGAACCTTGATTGACGTATGTAATGTTGGTGATCTTTTCATCTTTACATGCCGTCAGGAATAAACTCGACATTAATAATGCAGCGAGTGCTAAAATTTTTTTATTCATAAGTATGACTGTCATTTATTGGAGTTAGATGTTTTTAAAATCAATTGCTAGTGAAGCAATTATTGAGATTATGTTTATTAATAATAAAAAAATTAAATAAGAAAAATTAAACAAACCTATTCGAATTGTAACAATAAGGTGCAGATCTTCTAGGGTAAAAATTATCTTCAGAATTGTATGAATAGACTGCTTATTTATTCGGTATCATAGGCTTATACAAGCATGTAATCAGGGTGTTTAGGTGAGTGATAGCATTGAACTGAGTGATGTTGAGCTACAGTTGTACGCAAGACAAATATTACTAGAGGATTGGGATATTGATGCACAAGAAAGATTAAAGCTTTCCAATGTGCTTATTATTGGTTGTGGTGGAATAGGGTGTTTGACTGCAGAGTTATTGGCGAGAGCAGGCGTCGGTAAATTGTCACTCATCGATGCTGATACTGTAGAAATTAGTAATTTACAGCGACAAACTGCTTTTGATCATTATGATGTGGGTTTTTACAAAGCTGAAGTTTTAGCCAAGAAAATTTCTCAAATTAATCCTTATATTAAGATTGAATACATCACTTCAAAAATTGATTTTAATAATGCTGCCGCACTGATTACACAGCAAGATCTTGTGTTAGATGGTTGTGACAATTTTGAAACCCGTTATTTGGTCAATCAAATCTGTAAGGATGCGAATGTTCCACTCATCAGTGCTTCTGCGATTGGTTTGCAGGGTCAGTTATTTATGGTGGATGGTGAATCAGCGTGTTATGAATGTCTTTTTCCCAAAGAAGATCATGCAGATGAGAGTTTAAGGTGTGCAGATTCAGGAGTTTTAGCAACAACTCCTAACGTGATGGCAAGTATGCAAGCACATCATGCGCTATTATATCTGGGGCTAAATTTAACACCATTAAAACAGAAGATTCTTCTATGGAATGGAATGAACATGCAACAGCGAATTTTGAATTTTGACAAGGATAAAGAATGTCAAATCTGTCACAGCAGTCAATCCGCAAAGACAATTTAATTTGCTACACTCAACATATCGAAATTTAATATCGACATTATGAAAAATAATATTTGGTTAGATGGTTTACGCTCAGTGGCCCGTGTAGGTGAAACTGCGGTCATTGCTGCGCGAGCAGGGATTAAATACGCGACAGAAAAACCGAGTAATGCGAAATTAATGCGCGAAACTTTCGAGTCACTTGGTTCAACGTATATTAAGTTGGGACAGTTTATTGCCAGCACGCCTTCATTATTTCCACGTGAATATGTTGAGGAATTTCAAGGGTGTTTAGATCAGACACCTAAACTCCCATTTAGCTATATTGAAAGTGTGTTGAATGCTGAGTTTGACGGTCGCGATTTAGGTGAAATTTTCGCATCTATTGATGAAACGCCATTAGCTTCTGCTTCGATCGCACAAGTGCATGCTGCTAAATTGGTGAGCGGCGAAGATGTCGTGATCAAAGTCCAAAAACCTGGTGTTGAAACCATCCTTTATACGGATTTAAATGTCCTACATTGGGCGACCAAGATTCTAGAGAAGGCAGTTCCTAAAGTAAAATTTGCTTCACTTGCGGATATTGTTGAAGAAATCAAAACACGTATGGTTCGTGAAGTTGATTTTATTGAAGAAGCAAAAAATATTGATGATTTTGTTAATTATCTGCACATTACTCAAAATACCAAAGCGACTGCACCAAAGGTATATCATCAATATTCAACACGCCGTGTCCTGACAATGCAGCGTCTGTATGGCGTGCCGTTGACGGATTTCGATGTGGTTCGTCAAGTTTCCAAAGACCCATCACAGGTTCTGATTACTGCCATGAACACATGGTTTGGTAGTTTGATGATGTGTGAAAGTTTCCATGCAGATTTACATGCAGGCAACCTCATGCTTTTGGATGATGGTCGCATTGGATTCATTGATTTTGGTATTGTGGGACAATTAAAGCCTGAAGTATGGACGGCATGTATTGCTTTCATGGATGCATTGCAAAATACCAATTATCCATTGATGGCAGAAAATATGCTGAAAATGGGCATGACTAATACGCAAATTGATACAACAGTTTTGGCAAACGATTTAGAACGATTATTCAGTGGCGTGCTCTCCGCTGATCCTCAGCAAATTCTGTCATCTAATCCAGCCGACTTAAATGACATCATGATGGATATGGTGGCTGTAGGTGAGCGTCATGGCATCCGTTTCCCACGGGATTTCGCATTGCTGTTTAAACAAATGCTTTATTTTGATCGTTTTATGAGAATTCTTGCGCCGTACACTGATATTTATGCAGATCAGCGCTTACAAATGGTACAAACAATCGATCCTAATCTTTTGTTGAAACATTAAATCTTAAACAAGTGTTAAAATATTAAAGTAAATCCTCAATAGAAGAGGATTTGCTTTTATCGCCTCCCGTCAAGCGTGCTATCACTGTTTGATAGTTTACGAAAAGGTCATGATTGAAGATGGATTCCATATTAATTGAAGGATTGAAAGTTGAAACAGTCATCGGATGTTTTGACTGGGAACGGCAAATCATTCAACCATTATTGCTTGATCTTCATATTGCGACTGATTTAGAGCAGGCATCAAATTCAGATCTTCTCGCTGATACTTTAAATTATGCTGAAATTTGTGAAATCGCGACTCAGACGATTCAAAAAGCTCAACCTGAATTAATTGAATTTGCTGCAAAAATTGTCCTCAAAGCTTTGTTTGAACAATATCCAGCAATTGAGTCTATCCAAATTACTGTGCGTAAGCCTGCTATTATTCCACAAGCTAATTCAGTAGGAATTCGTCTTGAAAGACACCGTAATGATTTATGCGCTAGCATTGGCGAGTAATAGCCAACCGCACAATCATCTGGTGAATGCATTAAAACAAATTGCGTCATTGGGATGTATTACGCGTTCTCCTATCTATGTCATACCTTGTCGAGATGGTGTTGGACAAGATTATTGGAATGCTGCATGTTTATTAGAATCAAAGCAGCAAGTCAATGAAATTACCAATCTTTTAAAAGCGCTGGAAAAAGCTTCTGGTCGAGTCCGTCCGTCACATGATATTTCTTTGGATGTAGATCTCATTGCATGGGGAAATACGCTCCAAAATATGCAATTTAATCCAAAAAAAATGCCATTAGCCTTAGATGTTAAAATTCCAATGTTTGATATTTGGGAAAATCCATTATTTGAGCATGAAGCGCATCATTTTCCTCAAGTGTCACTAGATGGTTCATTTTCTAAAATAGGATGAGTTTCGCCGAATAGTCCATCGGTAGCATTGATCAAATATGTCTTTGATACGGAAATAGGCTGTGATGTAACAATAATCAGCTTCTTTTAAATGGACTAATTTTTATAATACGCCACTTCAAAATAAATAAGCTCCATATCAAGAAGATGTATAAAATTATTGTGTTAAGCGCAATTTTGGCGTTGCTCTCAGGTTGTTCAACGCTTTCCCCTCAAGAGTGTCGAACTGCTCAATGGTCGGAAATAGGTGAAAAAGATGGAAGCAGTGGTTATTCGAATCGCATTGTTAAACATCAAAAAGCCTGTTCAAAAGTGAATATTGAACCTGATCACAAGTTATATGAACAAGGTTACCAAATTGGGCTTCGTTCATATTGTCAACCCGAAGTTATTTTCGATGGAGCTTTGGATGGAAGAGGTGGGTATAGGGTTTGTCCATCAGAGTTACATGCCCAATTAGCACCCTTTTATAATGTGGCCGATCAGTACTATCGTTCCAAGAAAGACAAAGATGATAAAGATACAGAAATTGAAACATATCGAGACTATTTGCTGGATGACAAAATCACCAAAGAAAAGCGGGAAGAGTATCTTAAGAAAATAAAGTCCTTAAAGCAGGATAAATTGCGGTTAGATTTGAATTTCAATCATGCTGAGCGTGAATTAAATAAGTTTAGACGATTCCATCATCTATAAAAAATGCGGCCCATGAGCCGCGTTTTTTTTAAATATAATAACTTGTTTTGGTCATGAGTTTGGATATACCCGTCATTGCGATTTTGACCGCAGCTGGTAATTCCACACCACCTGCATTTAGTGCAGTATCTCGATGCTGAAGTTCATCATGATTCATCTGTGTCAAAATTTGACGAGAGCGGGCATCATGTGGTGGGAGTTGATCGAGATGGTGTTGCAGATGCAGACTCACTTGACGTTCAGTTTCTGCAACGAAGCCTAAACTGTATTTGTCACCAGCAATACCTGCAATCGCACCCATACCAAAAGAAAGACCATACCATACAGGATTAAGTAGACTTGTATGACTATCTAACTCTTTTAAACGATCTTCACACCATGCTAAATGATCTTGTTCTTCAATCGCGGCATGCTCCATTTCACGACGAACATTAGGCAACTTAGCTGTCAATGCTTGACCGTGATAAAGCGCTTGAGCACAGACTTCACCACTGTGATTAACACGCATGAGTCCAGCAACATGCCTGGCTTCACTCACTGCGAGATGAGTCTCTGCTTGACTTGCTGGATTTTCACGTTGTGAGGTGGTGGTGCCTGGAACCAAACTACGCAGTGCTTGATCAAATGAATGGATAAATTTATCTAGACCTGTGTAGTGACGCATAACCTTAATCCTCTAAATCAATTTGAGCATTTTTTAACATTGGTTTTAAGCGTGTTAATAACCAAATCGTGTACAGAGCACTCAATATCGCTGTAATACTGAATAGAATCTTAATATCAATACTTAAGATACTTAAAATAATAATGGAGAATATAGCAGAAGACACCATGAATACTGCATTCATAATGTTATTAGCAGCCACTACGCGAGCACGATGTGAACACGGTGAATAGGCTTGCATCATGGCATACAGCGGAACAATATAAAAACCACCACTGATCCCCAATAAAGTAACTGCAATCATCACATGATAATAAATCATACCAGAATTAAACATGTCTGATATGCCAATAAAATCGCCAGTCCTTTCAGGAACAAAGGCTAAACTTCCTGCTAAATAGAAGGCGAAAACGGTTAAGCCTACTGCACCAATAGGCACCATTTTAATATTGACCTCTGAGCCACCAATTTTTCGGCATAGCAATGAACCTACACCAATACCCACAGAAAAAAAGGTAAGGAGGAGGCTGACCACATTTTCATTGGCGTGCAGATTTTGCTGAGTCATTTGAGGAATTTGAGTTAAATAAGTCGCGCCGTAAAACCAATACCAAGAATTACCCAATAAAATGGTAAAGATGAGGGGTAAACTTTTTGCATAACGTATGGTTTGAAAACTGGTTCGAAAGAAATTCCAATCGACATTGATATGATTTTCACGGACTTTTTGTTTGAGAATGAAGCGACTACAAATATAACCAAGTATCGCGATGGTCACGACCGTCAGGCTGATCCAAACTAAGTTGCCTTCAGAGTTTGAAATCACTACACCACCCAAGATCATCCCCATCAATATTGCAATGGAAGTACCTGATTGAAATAAAGCATTACCCGACATCAATTCATTTGGTTTTAATATTTCAGGGAGAATGGCGTATTTAATCGGTCCGAAGAAGGTACTGTGTGTACCCATGAGGAACAATGCAAATAACAATAGCCATAAATTGCCGAGTAAAAATCCAGCAGTACCAATCAGCATAATCAAGATTTCAAGCAATTTGATATTACGAATCAAGAAAGAGCGTTCGTATTTGTCTGCAATTTGTCCTGCAGTCGCTGAAAAAATGAAGTAAGGTAGAATAAAGAGAAGTGCAGCTAGATTATTCAGTGTGCTTACGCTTGCGGTCTGTTGTTGAATCCAACCATAGGTAATGACAAGCAATAAGGATTGTTTAAAGACATTATCGTTTAAGGCTCCAAAAAATTGAGTCAAAAACATAGGTAAAAAACGGCGCGAACTCAGTAGATGCTCTTGTTTTTGCATGACAATTCAGCTTTTTTAAAAATTATTAAGAAATGTGATGATTTAGTAACAATATCGGAAAATCATGTATCATATTTTCATCCTAAAAATTTTGAAAATACTAGAAATTTGATTCAGTTAGCTTGAGTGAAAAATCCGTATTTTCTATTTAAAATATAAAGTATTCAGAGCGCAGTATGCCATCGAAAACACAATTTAAAAAATCATTACTTTCCCAATGTGTACAGCACACATGGATATCAAATGATATCAATAAATGGTTATATGCAAGTGTTTTTTTAGGTGCGCTTTCTTCACCTGTGTTATTTGCAGCTGACACAGTGGTATCAAGTCAGGAGCTTGAGCCTGCGACATCCGTACAAGCCATCGAAAATAATAAACAAAAAATTGAAAACGTTGCGCAGCAACAGGGATTGTCAAAAGAGAAAATTGAAAGTATTGATCAAAAAATAGATCAGTTGAGTGGGCAAGATGATTTTAATAGTTATGAAATGCTTCAGCAGCAAGAGCAATTGAGTCCACAAGAGCAATTCAAGCCGATAGAATTTGATGATTTGGAATTGCTGCCTGAAGAAAGTGTGGACCCTCGACTTGCCAATGAAATTTTATCAGTCGCTGAAGAAGCCAAGCAGCAAGCGCAAAATTTCAGATCGGGTTTGACGATGACTCCAGCAATTCAAGTACAAGATTTACCTGCGAATGACATTTCAGAGGCTGAGTTAACAAAAGCGCCAGTCAACATTGATCAGTTGATGCAAAATATTCAGTCAGATCGTCAGATTGATGTATCTGAAAATGTGGAAGGACGTTCATTATCCGTTCAAACCCAAGAACCTGAAAATAAAGAACCAGAAAGAGTAAATGTGTTTAAACGCATTTTCTACAAAATACGTCCTCCACGTCTTAATCAGCCCGCTGCTGTGCCACGTATTACCGCAGATGTTACGGGTGCACCTAAACCACTAGCTGACAATATCAAAGCAAAGTTATCTTCATTCACTGTTGAGTCATTTTCAGATTTCAATGCTGCCGTCCCGCAACTCCGTAATATGACTGTCCAAGCTGCACAAGCCGTAGGTTATTACGATGCTGAATTTAAGTTTGAAAAAGTCAGTGATAACCGAGTAAGTGTCAATGTCACACCTCATAATCCAGTAGTGGTGCGAGAACAAAATATTGAATTTACTGGGCCTGGGCAGAATCTTGCTCAATTGCAAGTGATTCGAGTGCTTCCTGATTTGGAGGTGGGTGATATTTTCGATCATGGTAAATATGAAGCGACAAAAGCTCGAATCATTGAAGCGGCGAATAACAATGGTTTCTTTGATTATTATTGGCGAATGCACGATGTCATGTTGGCCCGCCCTCAAAATCAAGCAGATATAAATTTGAAGATGGAAACAGGTGAACGTTATAAGCTGGATGATGTGCAGTTTAGAATGAGTGATCCATCAAAAAAATTACCGATTCGTGAAGATATTTTAAGAACATTAGCTCCTTGGCAAGAAGGTGCAGACTTTACCGCATGGCGTGTAAATGTATTAGCCAACAACTTAACCAATTCACGTTATTTTAACTATAGCCTCGTTGACGCTGTTAAACCTGATCCAATTATTAAGCCGCTTGAACTCGCACCTGATTTGCAGGCTTTAGTGGATGAGCAAAAAATTGATCGAAGTTTATTAACAGGTCAAGAAAAGGCTGAACAACAAGCAAGTTCATCAGAAGAAGTCACGCAGAATGTAGCAGATGAAACTCAATTTGCGGGTGGAAATGAACGTCGTACTTTGCAAGAGCGTAATGATGCTGATAATCAAGCGCAAGCCAAGCAGGAAGAAACTGAGCGTTTACAAGCCTTAGCACGTGAAGAGAAAAAAATCCCTGTCATCGTGACATTGAATGCGGATAAATTAAATAGTGTTGAAGCGGGTATTGGTTATGGTACTGATACAGGTGTGCGCTTACGAAGTCAGTACCGCCGTTCTATTGTGAATGATCGTGGTCATTCGTTTGATGCAAACTTAGAGTTGTCACAAGTCAGACAATCAATTGATGGTCGTTATAATATTCCATATAAACACCCATTAAATGATTATGTCAGTCTAGTTGGTGGTTACGAGCGTGAAGATCGTGATGAAATTGGGAATGGATTAAATCTCATCGTGGAATCCGCTGTTGCCGGAGCTGACAGAATTATTAAAGGTGCGCGTCGTGATTGGCAGCATATTTTTGGTGTGCGTTATCGTGTAGATCGTATGACGATTGAAGGTGATATTCCTGAGACACTTGACCCAGATACCAATTGGGATGAAATCCCAGAGTTTGTCGTTGCAACGGGTAATGATGAGCAGCAATCTTTATTACTTGGTTATGAAGCCACTAAAGTCACCAGTGATAATCGATTGAATCCGACTAAAGGATTTAAACAAAACTACAAAATCCAATTGGGGAGTGAGAGCCTGCTATCCGATGCTGATATGGCGATTGTAAATGCGAACTGGAAATTTTTATATTCATTAGGCAGTAACAATGATCATCAATTCATTGGTGGGGCAAACCTCGGTTATATCATCACTGAAGATTTTCAAAAAGTGCCCTATAACTTGAGATTCTTTGAAGGGGGTGACCAAAGTCTACGAGGCTTTGACTATAAGAGCTTGTCCCCTGTGGAATTTGGATATAAAGTCGGAGGTCAAGCGCGTGCGATTGGGACTTTAGAGTACAATTACCAATTTAAAGAAGGTTGGCGCGCAGCGTTATTTAGTGATTTTGGTAATGCTTATGATGAAAAATTTACCAATGATACTGAATATAGCATAGGAGCAGGAATCCGCTGGAACTCTCCAATTGGTCCAATTCGTCTAGATGTGGCATCGGGGATATCTGATCCTGGTAAACCGATTCGTCTACATTTCTTTATCGGGCCGCAACTTTAATATTTAAGATAATAAAAGTACTCAAACATTTTTTGGAATAAGTATGGCTGAAGACATCGAGCAGCAACCTGAGCAACAACCTGATCAAAACGTGACGCCACAGCGAAGTTTATTACGCCGTGTATTGCTGATCATTTTATTTATTCTGATCTTTTTTGTGGCTTCGCTTGCCGTAATGTTTTCAACAGACAAAGGCAGTAAATTCTTACTTGACCGTGCTTTGTCCACTCAACAGATTATTCAGTATGAATATGAAGGTGGAAATTTACTTCAAGGCATTATTCTAAAAAATGTATTGGTGACGCTGAAATCAGTTGATGTGAAAATTGATAGAGCTGATGTCACTTTGGGTTGGCGTGCCATATTAGATAAAGAAATTCATTTGAATCGTGCCGATGTCCGAAATTTGCGTGTCATTAACAAGTCACCGCCAAGTGATGAGCCATTTAAGTTTAGTGAAATTAAACTCCCTTTTGTTTTACGTGTTGATCATGCCGATATCGATCAATTGGTGATCCAAACTTCAAGTTCTAACGTGCAATTTAATGACATTATCCTAAACGAAGCACTATGGTCAGGTACTGAGCTTAAGTTTGAAGACTCGCAGTTTGATATGGGTTATTTGTCTGTAAAAAATGCAACAGGTCAGATGGATTTTAAAGGTAAATATCCGTTAGATGCGCAAGCAGTTGTAAGACTCCCATCTTTAAAGTCGATCAACGTTGAGGATATTTATCTCCATGCAAAAGGCTCTTTAGATACCATTCAAGCGGGCATTGCCACGCGTACCCCTGATTTATTAACAGGTTGGACAGTGGTACATCCAGTTCGAAAAAATGTACCAATGCAGGGTGCTTTAAACTTTAAAGATTATCACTGGCCTTTAATGCTAGAGCAGGAGCTTTTATCTAAACAAGGTGTTGCTAAGTTTTCTGGAGATATCCAACGTTTGAATTTGGATATTAACACCGATATTTCTGGTAAAAATATTCCTCAAGGACAATATACTGCGCTTGCGCATACAGATCTCGTCAATCAATTGAATATTTCAAACCTGAATGGTCAATTGATGAACGGGGCGCTGAATCTTGTGGGTGTCGTCGGGTGGAAGGATAAAGTCACTTGGGATGTGCAAGGTCGCTTAGATAAAATCAATCCAAAAGATAAAGTGATTCCACAAGTGGTGCAAGATTTTCTGCCAGAACGTTTGGATGCCAAAATCGCTTCAGCAGGTTCGTTAGAGAAGGGATTAGCTCTCACAGCACTTATTGATTTCGACCAATATGAAACATGGAATTTAAATCTTAATCAAGCTGAACAAAAAAATAATAAACCGAATCCAATGTTGCTAGATGTCGCTTGGAAAAATATTGATCGTGCTGTTCCGTACATTGGTTGGTTGAGTAGTGAGTCTGGGGATGTAAAACTTGCTTTAGTTGAAGGTCAACAAAATATTCATGTGGCAACCGTAGTTGGTGCAAATGAAAAAGGAACTTTACCAGCTGGAAAATACAATGCCCAATTAGACCTTAAAGGGAATGATCTTCATGTTCCTTCATTTATCTATCAAGCAGATGGAAAAGGATCTTTACAAGCAAATGCCAAGGTTGAATTACCATCTGATCAAAGACAGTTGAAATGGAATGCGGTGCTTAATGCAAAAGACTTTAATCCGCAAACCATCACTGCTGCTGCTCCTGTAAATTTATTAAATGGACAAATTCAAGCGAGCGGCTTTGCTCGACCTAACCAGCAAATTATTCAGTTAAATCAGATCAATGTTTCAGGTCAACTTGCCAATCAAAATCCACCGGAAACAATTAAGCTGACTGGCTCAAGTACAGCAGCCATTCTTCTACATGATGAAAAGTCGGGTGGTGGTTTTAAAGGCTTCGCAGTAAATTATGATGGTGCATTACATGCAAGCCAACTGTCACAAGGGGATGGTCAGCTTAAAATACGTGTAGCAGGCACACCTCAGCGCATCAATATTTCCGAATTTAAACATCAGGGTGCTGCGGGTCAGATCAATGCCAATGGTTTAGTCAATTTAGCCAATGGAATCGGATGGGACATTAATGCTTCTTTAATACGCTTTAAGCCTCATTATTTTGTTTCAAGTGTTAAAGGTGAAATTTCAGGTAATGTCAAAACGGATGGTGTTTGGTCAGATCGTTTGAAAAAAATTAATATTGATCGACTCAACCTCGCTGGCATGATCAATAAAAAACCGCTGAGAGCAAAAGGTAATCTTGCTGTTATTCTTAATTCGAATCAGACAGGTTTCTTGCCACAACAGTTTGAAGCCAATAATTTGTATTTTGTGTATGCGCAGAATCAGATTCAAGCCGAAGGGAATGCTCAGAATCTTCGCGTTAAAATTGACGCACCTGCATTATTTGAGCTTTATCCTGGTTTACGTGGTCGTGCGCAAGGTTTTGTTAATGTGCAGTCTCAACCGAGATTGTCCGCAACTGCGAATGTAAAGGTGAATAACTTTGGTTTCAATGATCTTGTCAGTATCAAATCACTCAACATCCAAGGGGAATTACCAACTTCAGACACAGTGCCTACTGCATTAACTGCAAGAATGGACAGTTTAAGAAGTGGCAATCGTGAGATTCAAAACGCTGAAGTCTCAATTGCTGGCACGCGAAAAGCACATTTATTGAAAGTCCAAGCCTCGAACAAGCTGTCTAAATTTTATGTTCAACTGGCAGGTGGATTTAATCCTGCGAATGATTGGTTAGGTCAAATTCAAAAAGGTGACTTTGACTCTGCACGCGCGCATTTGAAACAGGCCCAATCTGCCCCTGTGATTTATAATACTGCGAAAACAGAATTATTTGTGGGTGCTCATTGCTGGACCAGTAATCAAAGCCAGCTTTGCTTTGATCAGCCCTTACGTGTGAGTAAGACCAAAGGTAGCGCCTCATTTGTGAGTCGGAATTTAGATCTTGGTGACTTTGCCGCATTTATGCCTGAAGGTTTCGCAATTACGGGTAAATTGGATGGTTATGCTAAAGCGTCTTGGGGGCAAGGCATTCAACCAAAAATCGATGCCAAACTTGTTACGCGTAATGGTGTTGTCGGTCTAGCAGCTGCCGATCCAGATGATATCAGCACCACGATGAACTACGATGAAGTAAGTCTTATTGCACGAAGTATTCGTGAAGGATTATTACTTCGTGCTGATTTGAAAGCTCCGAATATTGGGACTGGATATGCAAATGTTGTGGTGAATCCATTTGTTGATTCGAAACCAATGCGTGGTGAAGTTGCTCTGAGTCAAGTACAACTGAAAATTTTAAAACCATTCATTGCGGATGTGCGTAAAATCGATGGTAATTTATCCCTTGCGGGTAAAATCAGTGGGACATTGACTCAACCGTTATTTAACGGCGAAATGCGACTTAAAAATGGTTCAATCAGCATGATTTCGTTACCTGTTAATCTCACGAATATTCAGCTGTATTCATCTATTCGTCAAAACCAAGCGACGATCGATGGCGCTTTCAATAGTGGTCGAGGTGTGGGTAAGTTAACGGGTGATATCGATTGGAAAAATGATCCTAGAATTCGTTTAAAACTCAAAGGTGATAATTTATTTATTCGCCAAGCACCATTAATCACAGCTGTTGTGAACACTGAAATGGATTTAGATGCACGTCCTGTCAGTAAGCAGTTAACTTTGAATGGTAAAGTTGAAGTTCCGCGTGCGCTGATTTCAATGCCAGAATCGAGCGCATCCGTAGTGCCTTTATCCGCCGATGTTCGAGTGGTACGTGAAGGTGATAATCAACTCGCGTTACTTAAGGCTGCAAAGCCATGGGATATCCGCGCTGACTTAGAATTAAATTTAGGAAACCAAGTGATTTTCCAAGGCTTTAATAGTCGTATTCCATTGCTTGGGCGAATTTACTTAACGCAACGCGGTTTAGAAACTGCCATGCGTGCCAATGGTGCGATTGGTGTAAGTAAGCGCGTTACTATTGAAGCTTATGGGCAGTCTTTAGAACTAAGTCGTGCAATTGCGCGTTTCAATGGTGCATTGTCTAACCCAACCCTTGGGGTTGAAGCAAGTAAACTCATTTCAGGCAGTACAGTTGGTGTGCGTGTTACTGGAACCGCAAGTAGTCCAAATATCCAAGTATTTAATGATGCGGGATTATCTGAACAAGAGGCGATGAATGCCTTGATTACAGGTCGAATCAATGAAGGTTCTAGTAGCTTGAGTCAAGCAGAAGGCTTTAAATCAGATGTGAACAATACCATTGCTGCAGCGGGGATTAGTTTAGGGCTTGGTGGTACACGTGCTTTAACCAATCAAATTGGACAGACATTTGGGTTAAGTGGTCTTGCTCTTGATGCGCAAGGAACAGGCGATGATACTCAAGTGAGTGTGACAGGTTATCTGACCCCTGATTTATATATCCGTTATGGTGTTGGTGTCTTTACGCCAGTCAATAAATTGACGCTACGATATCAGATGAACCAAAGACTCTATCTGGAAGCAAGTCAGTCTTTAGAAAAAGCCATTGATATTTTCTACAATTGGCGATTCTAAAAGGTAAAAGGGCTTCAATCGAAGCCCTTTTTAATTCAATGTATAAACCGAAATTAAATTTAAGCCCTATTGTTAAAATGCTAGACTTAAAATTTATCGGACAAGAAAGAATTAAAAAATGAAAACAATTGCAATATTCATCGCGATGATAGCGGCAACACTCATGGCGGGCTGTCAAACCACTCAAACTGAGCAACTTACTCCAAAAATTGGAATGGCTAATCCTGCAAGCAAATTTTGTGTTCAACAAGGTGGAAAATTAGAAATACGCGATGAGGCAAATGGTCAAGTGGGTTATTGCCAGTTGCCAGATGGCGTTGTAGTAGAAGAATGGGAGTTATTTAGACATCATCAAAATATTTGCAAGCCTGAAGAAGCGAAAAAAATAGTCGGTATGCATAATCTTGATGATCAACAGATTTTGAATAAAACCAAAGCCAAAATTATTCGCCGGGTCGGACCAAATGATCTGGTTACTATGGATTATCGAAATGATCGTATTACAGTAACCGTGGATGATCAGAATAAAATTATTCGTTCAAGCTGCGGTTAATGAACGAGAAATGTCATTACACGATTTCCTATTCGGTTTAACTCGATTATCATAGCCGCAACAGGAGAGATGTATGAACAAATTCGTGATTCTGGGTGCTGTACTTGGTTCAGCCGTTTTGCTCAGTGCTTGTGAAGAAAAAAAGCCACTAACCCCTGAAGAAGTCTGGCATGGTTACTGTACCAGTATTGGTAATGCTGCACGCTCTATTTTGCTAGATCGTCAAAATGGTATCGAGAAAACTGCGGCGGTCGAACATGCTTCTAAACTGACCGATCCGACGACGAAGAAATTCGTAGATGCTCAAATTGAGAAGGTCTATGCTTATCCTGCGAATCAATTAGAATTGGATCGTGATGCATTAATGGCTAAATTCAAAAAAGAAGCAACGGATGAGTGTTTAGCCACTCCTTACGATAAAGATAATCTGCCTGACTACAAACAGTTTTAAGGCGCCGCAATAAGATCGATCATAAAAAAGAGGGAAGCGTAAGTTTCCCTTTTTTTTCGAAATTAATTACAAATTTTGATTAGCATTAAAATAGAAAAGCTTATATAAAAATAAGATAAATAAACAAAAGGAGCGGAACAATGGAAGTGGTCGCATACCTGAATAATGCCGATCTTCTGCTTGAAGATGCCAATGGTGTTGCTGTAATTAATGGCAGCCATTATGTCCTAAGTTTAGGGGATCGAGTCTATCTTAAAAATATGATCAATGAACATGCCAAAATTTATGAGGTACACATTAGTTTTGCCTGTGCCGAACACCGCATGTTACATGATGATGAAATTCTGGTCAGATTCGAAGGAACACGAGAAAGTCTGCAACAATATTTAGATCGCACGACTGTCCACTAAGGTTGAATAGTCAAAAAAGGATTTAAAAGGCAACATCTTGTTGCCTTTTATTTATTTCAGATCCGTAAAAGCTTCATGTTAATGTCAGAATTGTTCGATAAAACAACATATTGAACAATGAGTAATCAGAAGAGAGATCATTTAGTAAGAAAATAATGGTCATCACAAAGAAACACTCTTCTTGCATTAACTTTTAACCGGAATTTTAGTAAAATTTAGCAGTCCATATTATTTGCAGGCTTTATAAGCAGGATATTGCAAGTAATTTTTTAAAGAAGAGGAATAACACCGTGCTAGAAGCTTACCGCCAACACGTTGAAGAACGTGCCGCACTCGGAGTCCCACCGAAGCCACTTGATGACGCTCAAACAGCTGCATTAGTTGAATTATTAAAAAATCCACCAGCTGGCGAAGAAGCATTCTTAGTTGATTTGCTTGAAAACCGTGTTCCAGCAGGTGTTGACCAAGCTGCTTACGTAAAAGCTGCTTTCTTGGCTGCTTTGGCGAAAGGTGAAGCGACTTCTCCATTAGTTTCTAAAGAGCGTGCGGTTTACTTACTAGGTACTATGCTTGGTGGTTACAACGTTGCTCCTTTAGTAGAATTATTAGAAGACGCAGCGCTTGGTGCTTTAGCTGCTGAAGCGCTTAAGAAAACACTTCTTGTTTTCGATGCGTTCCATGACGTTGCTGATAAAGCAAAAGCAGGTAACGAAAACGCGAAAGCTGTGCTTCAATCTTGGGCTGACGCTGAATGGTTCACTAGCCGTAAAGACGTTCCAGAAGAAATCAAACTTACAGTTTTCAAAGTTACTGGCGAAACAAATACAGATGACTTGTCTCCAGCTCAAGACGCTTGGAGCCGCCCAGACATTCCGTTACACGCTAACGCAATGTTGAAAAACGAACGTGATGGTATTAAGCCAGAAGTTCCAGGTGAAGTTGGTCCATTAACTCAAATCAAAGAATTAATCGCGAAAGGCAATACTGTTGCTTACGTGGGTGATGTTGTTGGTACAGGTTCATCTCGTAAATCAGCAACAAACTCTGTGCTTTGGTTCTTTGGTGACGAAATCGCTCACATTCCAAACAAGAAAGAAGGCGGTTACTGCTTAGGTTCTAAGATTGCTCCGATTTTCTTCAACACTATGGAAGACGCTGGTGCGTTACCTGTTGAGATCGACGTTGCAAACATGAACATGGGCGACGAAATCACGTTGAAGATTGACAAAGCGACTGCAAAAGTTACAGCGTTCAAAGATGGCGCTCAAATTGCTGAAGCTGAGTTAAAAACTCCAGTACTTCTAGACGAAGTACGTGCGGGTGGTCGTATTAACTTGATCATTGGTCGTGGTTTGACTACTAAAGCACGTGAAGAATTGGGTCTTCCTGCTTCTGACTTGTTCCGTACTCCAGTGCAACCAGCTGCAACTGGCAAAGGCTTCACGCTTGCTCAGAAGATGGTTGGTCGTGCTTGTGGTCTTCCAGAAGGTCAAGGTGTACTTCCAGGTACTTACTGCGAACCTAAGATGACAACTGTTGGTTCTCAAGATACAACAGGTCCAATGACGCGTGACGAATTGAAAGACTTAGCTTGCTTAGGTTTCTCTGCTGACCTCGTAATGCAATCTTTCTGTCATACTGCTGCGTATCCAAAACCAGTTGACGTTCAAATGCAACACACGCTTCCTGATTTCATCATGAACCGTGGTGGTGTATCACTGCGTCCAGGTGACGGTATTATCCACTCTTGGTTAAACCGTATGCTTCTTCCAGATACAGTAGGTACTGGTGGTGACTCGCATACTCGATTCCCAATCGGTATTTCTTTCCCAGCGGGTTCTGGTCTTGTAGCGTTCGCTGCAGCAACTGGTGTTATGCCACTTGATATGCCTGAATCTGTACTTGTGAAGTTCAAAGGTAAAATGCAACCTGGTATCACTTTACGTGACCTAGTACATGCGATTCCTTACTACGCAATTAAAGAAGGTGACTTAACTGTAGAGAAGAAAGGTAAGAAAAATATCTTCTCTGGTCGTATCTTAGAGATCGACTTATCAGAAATGGAAACTGACTTAACTGTTGAGCAAGCATTCGAACTTTCTGATGCTTCTGCTGAACGTTCTGCTGCTGGTTGTGCGATCACACTTTCTGAAGAAAAAGTTGCTGAATACCTTCGTTCAAACATCACAATGTTGAAGTGGATGATCTCTGAAGGTTATGGCGATGCTCGTACTATGGCACGCCGTGTTGAGAACATGGAAAAATGGTTAGCGAACCCATCACTTCTTAAAGCTGATGCTGATGCTGAATACACGAAAGTGTATGAAATCGACCTTGCTGACATCAAAGAACCTATCCTTTGCTGCCCGAACGATCCAGATGATGCAAAACTTCTTTCTGACGTTCAAGGCGACAAAATTGATGAAGTATTCATCGGTTCTTGTATGACGAACATCGGTCACTTCCGTGCAGCTGGTAAACTTTTAGACAAAGTACCTGGTGGTTCTTTATCTACTCGTCTTTGGTTAGCTCCTCCAACTCGTATGGACGAACGCCAATTGATGGAAGAAGGTTTCTACAATACTTATGGTAAAGCTGGCGCGCGTACAGAAATGCCAGGTTGTTCATTATGTATGGGTAACCAAGCACGTGTAGCTCCAAATACAACTGTTGTATCTACTTCTACTCGTAACTTCCCGAACCGTTTAGGTCAAGGTGCGAACGTTTACTTGGCTTCTGCTGAGCTTGCATCTGTTGCTGCGGTACTTGGTAAGTTGCCAACGCCTGAAGAATACCAACAGTATGCTGCTCAAATCGACAGCATGTCTGCGGATATCTACAAGTACTTGAACTTCGATCAAATGAGCGACTATACAGACGCTGCTAAAGACGTTGATACGAAGAAAATTGCTGCTGCTCAATTGTCTTAATTGATTAATAATTAAGCAATAAGCGGTATAAGATAAGGGCTGAGTAATCAGCCCTTATTTTATATAAATAAAAAGTCAATATTATGAACCCATGAAGTTTATTAATGCTCGAAAATTTTTCTAAGCTCAGTAATTCTTTTATTAATCTGATTAAATTTGGGGCAGGTATAGGTGGTGTAGGATTAGTTTATTATTTATTAAAAATAGGATATCTACCAAGTGAATTTGCACTAGGTGATGGAATACTTTTACTTATGCTATCGACTGTAATAGGTATAATTTTTTGTCTTATTTTCTTATTATTGTGGATGCAAGGTAAGGCTTTTTTTGATCTTATATTTTTAATTTATTCATTTTTACCACATCAAGTAAAAAGCTATATTAAAGAGAAGATAAATATTAAAAATCCTATAATTATTCCTAAAGTTGAAAAAATTAATAATTTTTTTATCTATCCAGTCGCCATACTTTTTTTGTTAATAGTATATGTTAAAGAGAACTCTTTAGGATTACTGTTTTATGGGCTGGTTAGTATATATTTCTATATATTTTATATATTAATTTACAATGTCTCTTTGGAATATAACTATCTTGCTAAAATTCTGCATAATGAGTCAAAAATTACAACTGATTATGAATTATTACTAGAAAATCAACGTAGAGAAAAAAAGAATGTATTATCAATTCTTCTGATAGCTTTTTTAATAGTTCCATTTGTAATGGGTGGTCAATATAATGTAATTGAAAAAATAATCAACTTCTCAATGGAAAAATCAAATGTTAGAGTTATGAAAAGTAGAATTTATGTAAAAAATGAGTTTTCAAATTTGATTTTAAAAAAGAAAAATGTTGATGAAGGATATACAGAAATTGTTAATGTCGATATTTTATTTAGGGGTGGTGGTAAAAATACATTTATTGGTTTTGTGAAAAATGGAAAGTATATAAAAATGGAAATACCTAATGATTCTATTTTAAGCGTTTATCATATCAAAAATAAATAATTTTTTATTCAAGTATGCTGTAAATAAGATCTTTGTAAGATTAGTCGTAATTCTAAAATTGAATCCGTATATGTCCAAACAATCACGATTCCTCTGTATTGGTGGTTTTCTCAACGGAACACAAGTTAAAGACCAAGGCGACAGCTTTGTTTGTATCACCAATGGAAAGAATGAAACTTATACGAAGAAGGTCATTTTCCATCAAGAAGCATGGGATCATGACTACTACGTTTTTGAAAATATCACCGACCAACAAGCTAAAGAGTGGGTGTTTCAAAAATATGGAGAAACCGTCATCTACCGAAAAAGAAAGCCCATGAAAAAGCCCCGTAATTAAAAAATTAACGGGGCTAGTCGTACCACTCACGTGATACTCATATAAGGCTCATCTCATACTGCCTGCATTAAAACACATTCACATAGATTCGTCATGCTGAATCGAATATAAATTCAAATCGACTACTGCGAAAATCTTACAAGCCCATAACCATAAATAAAACAGACAGCAACAATCTAGAAAGGTGAAATAAATAGAATAAGCAAAAATGAAAACAGCATGAATATAATGAAAAGCATACTCACATTAAGTTTAATCAGTCTATCGCTCATTGCATGTTCAAGCGTGGAGATTAAAAATACTGATTCAGAAGAAGACGCACGTTATCAGAAATATAAAGATGAAACAGTAAACATGTCTGAATACGATAAACAGCGCTATTACAATCAGCACCACCTAGGTGTAGTCGAGCCAGATCGAGTTCGCGAATCAATTCGAGAACAAAGAAGAAAACAATCGCAATAAACCAACAGTGCAGTACAAATAAATGTACTGCCTATAAATCATTGAAAAATTACATTTCAGTAGCTGAATAAAGCAAAAATCTTTGTGAAAATTGATTAAAATTAAAATATTAGGGAAATACAATGAATTTTGAAGTTGATGCCTTTGGCACCATCGTGATTGCCGTATTTTTTCTATTTATTGGGCGATACCTTGTCAACCGAGTCCAATTCTTTAAAAACTACAATTTACCTGAACCTGTGATTGGCGGTTTGGTCGCAGCAATTACAGCATTCATCTTATTTAAATTCTTTAATATCAGTGCCACATTTGATGCGCAAATTCAAAGCATTTTAATGCTGATGTTCTTTACCTCTGTGGGCTTAGGTGCAGATTTTGTTAAATTAAAAGATGGCGGGAAAGCCCTATTTATATTTTTGTTCTGTGTGATCGGATTTGTGATCGTTCAAAATATTGTTGGGGTAAGTTTAGCGACGGTTTTAGGCTTAGATCCTCTTATTGGTTTAATTGTGGGTTCAATCACCTTAACAGGTGGTCATGGCACGGCAGGTGCATGGGGCCAAGTGCTTGAAACTCAGCATGGCATTCAAGGTGCTATTGTATTGGGTATGGCAAGTGCGACCTTTGGTCTGATCATTGGTGGTATCGTTGGTGGTCCAGTTGCTAAATTTTTAATTAAACGTCATCAACTGGCTAACAAAATTGACAATGATCAAAACGAATCACAATTGGATGATCAGTTAAAATCTGCACCATTTGAATATCCAAAAAAGACACGCTTAATTACTGCAAGTAATGCGGTTTCGACCCTTGGTATGTTTGCACTTTGTATATTCACGGCAAACTTAATGACAGATTTTAGTCAGGGTAAATGGTTTGAGCTTCCAACCTTTGTTTGGGCGCTAGGTTCAGGTGTGATTTTGAGAAATCTGCTTGAACATGTATTCAAAGTAAATATCTTTGATCGTGCGATTGACGTGTTTGGAAATGCATCTTTATCACTTTATTTATCTATGGCATTGTTATCACTACAACTGTGGTTATTAGCAGATTTGGCAGGTCCGTTAGTCACGATTCTGATTGTGCAAATGCTGGTATTGATTTTATACACTGCTTTTGTGACATTTAAGGTGATGGGGAGCAACTACGATGCTGCGGTTTTATCAGCAGGTCATTGTGGTTTTGGTATGGGTGCGACGCCAACGGCTATTGCCAATATTCAAGCAGTAACCAATACCTATGGTCCTTCACACAAAGCATTCTTACTCATTCCACTGACAGGTGCATTTTTCATCGATATTGTAAATGCGATAGTGATCCAGCTCTCCATTGGGATATTGGGATAGAGCAAGTTTAAAAAACCGCCTTTAAGGCGGTTTTTTTACTTATGGGGAGTTAAATATGCAGTTGAGATTCGATCATCGGCCAAATATTTTGATGCGACTGTTTGAACATCATCATGTGTCCAATCGCTTTATGGCCAAGCTCTTTGGGTTTGAGTTCGATCGCTTCGGTAGGTGCATTAGGATACAAACGAAGTAAATCCTGAACATTTGCTTCGGTTGCAATCTCATCATCACTTGCCCAAATGGCCGTGACAGGAATTCGTATCTCTTTGTGATAATCTTGATCTAGGGTAACCGTTTTGCCAATCGCATTAATAACATAGCCTGGTTGACTACAAAATTGAGTCCAGTCACGTGCAACATCTTTCGGTAGATTTTCCCCCATACCAATGGCTTGGGTAGGGCCGTAACCGAGCATCATACGTGCGAGAGGAAAAATACCTTTAAACATCACAGGGGCAAGTAGTTTCGTACGACCTTTGAGCCCTTTTACATGCCCAGTCGAACCTGCAATTGCAACGACTTTTGCAACTTTAATATGGTTGGGGGTAATCCCAATGAGTTGTCCGCCGGCGCTGTGACCGACAAGAATGACTTGCTTGGCATGAGTGAGTTGTAAGAGTTGATCAATCGCAGCGGGAATATCTAACTGTCCCCATTGCACAATACTTGCTTTGGATTGCTTCAATGGGCCATAAAGAGAAGCACCAATACCACTAAAATCAAACACCATTACGGCATAGCCTTGTTGGTTAAGCCATTCGCAAAATCGATGATAAAACTTTTGAGTAATTCCAGTGGCAGGGCACACCAAGACGGGAAGACGCTTTGAATGCTCGGCAGGAAAAAAGGTAGCAGCGAGTTCGTATTGATCCTGACGAATAATTTTAATTTTTTGCATAATTTAAACTGTGCAAGTATCCGTAATCAAAATACTTTACTGCAGTTCTAAAAGATCAAACCAACAAATAATGACTGTTGCGTTTGTGAAATGACTGTTCAGTCGTGAAAGCAACCTGTTTCAAGAAGTGCCAATAATAATGGAAAGTATTCCTGCTGCAATTAAAGGTCCAACAGGGACGCCACGTAAAATAGCCACACCTGCTACAGTACCAATCAGAAGTCCAGCGACAATATTTGGCTGATTCGCCATAAGCGTTACGCCACGACCACCTAACCATGCAACCAATAACCCGATTCCAATGGCTAAAATTGAGTTTAAGCTCAAGAATGACTTGAGGATATCTTTACCCGGAATGGTGCCACTGGCAATTGGCGTAAGTACGCCGATAGTGAGGATAATAATGCCGATATTTAAACCATGCTGTTGAAGCAATGGAAAATACTCGTTTAAAGGGGTGATACGAAAAACAATAAGTACTGCGACTGCAATTGTGACAGCTGTATTTTGACTGAATATTCCACATGCCAATAAAATGATTAGAACGATTAAATTGAGGTCTAATTGAGACATAAAGAAGATCCAGTGCTTATCAGGACAGAACTTGAAAGTTATAATAGTTTAACTGATTTAAAGTCTGCATTCAGATGGCATCCTTTAAATTTCAACGAATATTGTAAGTAATGGAAGTGATTCATGGTTCTGGAAAAAATGTTACAGTCTCAAGGCTTTGGATCACGAAAATATTGTCAACAATTAATTAAAGCTGGTGCAGTGGTCATCGATGGTACTGTGATCACGGACCCGAAATATAAACTGAAGCTTCAAGGTCTTAGCTTCCACGTGTATAACGATGAATATACTTATCGTGAAAAAGTTTATATAGCACTCAATAAACCTGTAGGTTATGAATGCTCGCATCAAGCGACGCATCACTTCAGCGTGTTTGAATTAATCGATGACATATTGTTGCAAAGGGGAGTGCAAACTGTCGGACGTTTAGATCAAGACACGACTGGTATATTGTTACTTACAGATGATGGACAATTTCTGCAAGCGCTGACTCATCCTAAAAAACATGTTCCTAAAGTTTATCAAATGCATACAGTAGATCCAGTCACTGAGCAGCAAATCATTCAATTGGGTCAAGGTGTAGAGCTTCGCAATGAAACAGGATTGTTTCAAGCAACAGACATTCAACTCATAAGCGAACAACACCTACAATTTACAGTGCATCAAGGCGTTTATCATCAAGTAAAGCGTATGGTTGCTGCTGTGGGAAATCATGTTGAATCATTGCATCGACTGCAAATTGGACAATTAAAATTAGATCAGCTTGCTGAAGGTGAATATTGCTATCTCACTGAACAGCAAATACTCGCCGCAAAAAATCAAAGTCCTGATGCTCAACTCCTTGAGATTTAAATCATCAATGCTAAAGACTCTATTCTCAAGACGATATGTTATGTAATGCCTTAAGATAGAAAGCAATGATAGGTTTGGAATTCATTGTCTTTGACGAAGCCCATCTTTTCGTAAAGTTGGTGAGATTGAAAGTTACTTCGTTGTGTCTCTAATGAAATTCGACTGGCTTTTTCGGATTGTGCAAACAAAATTGCAGTGTCAATGAGTTGTTTAGCTGAACCTTGTCTTCTATAAATTGGAGTGACATATACATCATCTAAAATGTAGTAGCTTGAACAAGCATGGGACGAAAAACCTAAATAAAGAATCACGAACCCAGTGATTACATCATTTTTGATGTGAATAAAAATAACACTTTGTTGGTTTTCGAATCGCTGTTTTAGAAAATCATAGGATTGTTGAATGTTGGATGATGCACCATAAAACTGTCGGTATTCATCAAAAAGTACAGCGAGTTGATTGAGATCTTCTGTTGTGGCTTTCCGTACTATCACTGTTGAGCTCTCCTCAGATCATTATTTTTAATGTTGTTATGATGAAGAGCTAAACATATTTGCGCAGGGCGCTGTAAATTAAATTGTTTAAAAATACGACAAAGTTAACTTATGTCAAAAATTAATCTTTATCGCTTTCACCCAAAAGTGCATTCAATTCTGCAAAAAAATCGTCGTCATCTAAACTCGAAGTTGTAGTGTTGGAATCTTGTTGTTCTTGCTTAAGCTTTTTGAATTTCAACAATTGATCCATGTTGATCGTTTGATTTTCGATTGCAAAAGGAATGGACTTTGTCAGTACAACTTGTTTGAAAAATAAACGCACTGCTTGCGCTGGTGTAATCCCCAATTGCTTAAAAACTGCAAAGGCTTGTTTTTTTTCTTGTGAGTCAAGTCGAACTTGATAAACTTCTGTTTTTCTCATGAATTAAAACCAAACGACTCTAAATTTAAGTGCTTATTTTAATCTAAGTAAATGTAATTTCAATGTCTGAACGTGAAAATTATATAAATTTGTCATTACAATGAATCTACAATGTCAGTGTTTGCGTGCTTTTAAAGTGCATTTCAATATTTAATATCGGATCAATAAATTGAAGCTCATCAGCAAGTAATTGCAACGGAGCACTGAAATCATCCTCAGCTTTATGCGCGATTACCGGATAAAAAGGATCATTTTTGATTGGAATATTGAGCGCATTGAGGTGAACGCGAAGTTGATGTTGCTTACCAGTCAGCGGTTTCAAAATATATCGTCCCCACTGTGAGTTGTGTTCTATCAGGTCAATTTGAGTGACAGAATTGGTAACGCCTTCACATACTTTCATTATATAAAATGGATTTCCCTTTTCTATGCGCAATTCAACTGTTCGTGGAAAGACTAAGTCTTTTGAGTAAGGTGCGATGGCTTGATATGTTTTGGATACTTTACGATCTGCAAAAAGTTGTTGATATACTCCGCGACTTTCAACTTTTTTTGAAAATAAAACAACACCTGCTGTTTCGCGGTCTAAACGATGAATCGGAGTGAGATGAGGATTATCAGTGAACTGCTTTAATCTCACCAATAAGGTTTCTTGAACATATTGACCTGTCGGACTCATGGTTAAAAAATGAGGTTTATCCACCACGAGCAGATCATCGTTTTCGTATAAAATCTTTTCCTTAAATGGAACATGAATTTCGTCTGCTAAAAAACGATAATAAAATATATGAGAATTGGGTTGATACGCCGAGTTGATGGAAAGTTTGTTGCCATCTGCATTATAAATAAGACCATCTTGAAAGCGTTGTTGCCATTCCAGTGCGTCTATATGAGAAAAGGCTTGAATGAGAAAATCATAAATCGTGATCGGGGAGATTTGTAGATTTGGAAGAAATACTTTGCTGGCTGTTACACCATTGATCATCGGTGGCGTAAAACTTGGGGCACTTTCTGAATTTGATTTTGGCATAACAAGACAACAGAATAAAAAAATGATCAGATGAATGAGTTTTTGAACAAGTCTAGATAGGCACTGTTCAGGAGCATGCTATTATACCTCTTCAACAGATGTCTAATGTGATCCAGATGCAATATTCTTTTCAACTCAACTTAAATGATGAAGCAGATACTCAAAAATTAGCTGCATGTTTAGGGCAGTGTATTGAAAAGGGTGTCATATACCTCATTGGAGATTTGGGTGCGGGTAAAACCACCCTGACGCGTTATTGGCTGCAAAATTTAGGTCATCGTGGTGCGGTTAAAAGCCCGACTTATACACTGGTTGAACCCTATAAAATCAATCAGCAGGATGTCTTTCATTTTGATTTGTATCGTTTGAATGATCCTTATGAACTTGAGTTGATGGGTCTTCGTGATTATCTGGATATTGCTGATGCGCTATTCTTGTTTGAATGGCCCTCTAAAGGTGGTGACGAAATTCCAGAAGCAGATGTTATCTTGAATATTGAGAAATCTGATGATGAGTCAGTGCGTCATGTCACGATTTCTTCAAATGATGAAGCTTTACTCGCAAAATTAAAGACACAGTTTTAAATAAATCTATGGCGCATGATCTTAGCTTGAATCGAATTCAAACCTTATCTCCTGCATTAGCAAACCAAATTGCTGCGGGAGAGGTAATTGAACGTCCTGCATCAGTGGTGAAGGAACTTCTAGAAAACTCCATTGATGCAGGTGCGACTGAATTAATCATTCGAGTCGAACAAGGCGGTAGTACGCTGATTGAGATTATCGATAATGGCAAAGGGATTCATCCTGAGGATCTTCCGCTTGCGGTCATGCGTCATGCGACCAGTAAAATTCAAACTGCTGAAGATTTACATGCAATTGTGAGCTTAGGTTTTCGCGGAGAAGCCTTGGCTTCCATTGCTGCTGTTTCGCGCTTGACCTTGACCAGTAGTCGTGATGATTCAGGAATTGGTTATCAGGTCGAAGTAAACGGCACGGCCTTTGATCATCAAGAGATTCAAGCTGTTGCTACTCAGCAAGGCACACACATACGTGTACAAGATTTATTTTTTAATGTGCCAGCAAGACGAAAGTTTTTAAAAAAGCCAAATACGGAATTTGGTCACATTGAAGAAATCGTACGGCGCTTAGCCTTAACGCATTTCGATATTCGGATTGTGCTGGAACATAATGGTGCTATTCGTTTAAATTTGCCTGTCGCAGACAGTGGTCAACTCAGATTTCAACGTGTACAGCAGCTTTTAGGTCGACAATTTACTGAAAATGCGTATTGGATCGATGCTGATAGTGTCAATATGCGCTTATCAGGATGGTTAGGTCATCCTTCTGATGCTCGAGCACAAAGTGATTTGCAGTATGTGTACGTGAATGGTCGTATCGTAAAAGATAAAACAATCTCTCATGCTTTGCGAATGGCCTATGATGGCATCTTGCATGGGCATCAACATGCAGCTTATTTGTTGTTCTTAGAAGTTGATCCTGAATTTATTGATGTGAATGTGCATCCGACTAAACATGAAATTCGATTTTTGAATCAACGTGAAGTACACGAATTTGTACGTCATTTTGCCAAAGAAACTTTGTCGCAATTTCAAACTGCGACTGCGGATTTAGCCCAGGCTTTAAAGCTTGATCAAGATGTCATCGCACCATCAGTACAGTTACCACGTTATCAAGAGCAATTTAATCTGCATCAAAATGCTCCAGCATCGCCCCCTATGTCCCAGACGTTGCAGGAATCGAGTCATGAGGGGTATTTAACAGATTTTAGTGTTAAACAGCCTCAGTCAGTTCAATATAGTGCGCCGAGCCAGCCTTATTCAAATTCTAATATCAGTAATGCACTCAAGTCTTATTTGGCACCTTTGAAAGAAACGTCATCTAATTTTGAAGTTCCTCATGATGCTGAGATGGAATCAACATCGTCTAGAGTTGATGAGTTCCCCTTGGGGATTGCAATTGCACAACTTCATGGAATTTATATTCTGGCGCAAAATTCTGAAGGTTTGATCATTGTGGATATGCATGCTGCGCATGAGCGAATCTTGTTGCAGCAAATGAAATCTGCTTGGGATAAACCTGAATTTTGGACATCACAGCAGTTGCTGATTCCAAAAGTGATTTCAATTACACGCATGCAAGCCACGCGTATCGAAGACCTTAAGCCTCAGTTGGCGCGGCTTGGTTTAGAAATTGATCAATATGGCGATGAGCAAGTGATAGTGCGAGGTGTGCCTGCTATTTTGCACAAAGCTGATTTTAATGCATTAATCCCAGAACTTTTGAATGATCTTGATCCCAATGATGAGGCCAGTGCTTTACAACAAAAAAGAGACCATATCTTGGCAGGGATGGCATGTCATGGCGCAGTGCGTGCGCATCGAATGTTAAGTATTTCTGAAATGAATGCACTGTTGAGGCAGATGGAACAAACTGAGTTTGCAAGTCAATGTAATCATGGACGACCGACTTGGAGAGCTTTTCCACTTAGTCAATTAGATAAATTATTTGCTCGAGGAGAGTAATTGTACATGTCAAATCAAATGCCAGTCATCAACTTAATGGGGCCGACTGCGAGTGGGAAAACTGCTTTGGCATGCGAGCTATATGAGCGCGGTAATTTTGAAATTGTTTCAGTGGATTCTGCGTTAATCTATAAGGACATGGATATCGGTTCGGCAAAGCCATCAAAAGAAGAGCAGGAACGATATCCACATCACTTGATTGATATTATTACACCGCTCGAGGTTTATTCGGCAGCTCAATTCGTTGAAGATGCATCGCTGCTGATTGATGAAATACATTCACGCGGTAAGACCCCAATTTTGGTGGGTGGGACGATGTTGTACTACAAAGCACTGTTGGAAGGCTTGGCAACGAATCTCCCTAATGCTGATGAAAAGGTACGTCAACAAATTGAAAATGAAGCCATGGCATTGGGTTGGGAGAGCGTCTACGAAGAGTTAAAACGTGTCGATCCTATGGCAGGTGAGAAGTTTAAAGTGAGTGATCGTCAGCGCATTATACGTGCGCTAGAGGTCTATCGTCTGACAGGTCGACCTATCACTGAGCTTCAAGCTGAACAGCCTAAAAAACAGCCATATCGTTACAATTTTCATAATTATGCGCTATTACCTGATCGTGTAGAATTACACAAAAGAATTGAACTGCGCCTAAAAATAATGTGGGATATCGGTTTTTTAAATGAGGTGGAGTATCTGATTGAAAAATACGATTTAAACGATAATTTGCCATCGGCGAGATCTGTTGGATATCGCCAAGCTTTAGATTTTCTTAAAAATAGTGATAGAAGTCTCAAATCTAAGCAAGATATGGAAGACAAGTGTTTGTTTGCAACACGACAACTTGCTAAACGTCAATACACTTGGTTACGTTCTTTGCAAGAAGCGCACAGTTTTCAAACTTTTTTGACGATAAAGCAAGCTCAAGAAGACTTGCGAAACTTATATGGATAAAGCAAAATTTACTCACTATCTTTTTTATAAATTTTAATTGAAAAATAAAGATAGTTTTTTTGCGCTGATTTTATTTTTTGGAGTATAACATGTCTAAAGGTCAAACTTTACAAGATCCGTTCTTAAACTCTCTCCGTAAGGAACGTATTCCAGTTTCAATCTTTTTAGTCAACGGTATTAAATTACAAGGTCATATCGAATCATTTGACCAATACGTTGTATTATTAAAAAACACGGTAAGCCAAATGGTTTACAAACACGCTATTTCAACAGTTGTACCTGCACGTAATCCACGTCCTGCTGGTGCTCCTGCAGGCGCTCCTGCTGGTGCTCAAGGCGGCTTCGGTGGTCAACAAGGTGGCTTCGGTGGTCAAGGTGGCTTCGGTGGTCAAGGCGGCTTCGGTGGTCAAGGTGGCTTTGGCGGTCAAGGTGGCTTCGGTGGCGGTCAAGGTTTTGGCAGTCAAGGTGGCTTCGGTGGTCAAGGTGGCTTTGGTGGTCAAGGTGGCTTTGGTGCGACTTCTACACCAAACTTTGATGGCGAAACAAAATTTGATGATGCTCAAGAAGACGATAACAATCGTTAATTTTTGAGTAATCAAAAAGGCACCTGATGAAGGTGCCTTTTTTTATATGAACAGCCTAAAAATTAAAATTAAAGCCCCCATAGTGGAGGCTCTCAATTAAGAAAAAATTAGTTTTGGTTGGGTTGTTTAATTTCAACGTATGTACTTGCGCGAAGCTCTCTTAACCAGCCATCTAACTCTGCATCAAATTGACGGTCACCAAGAATTTGGCGCGCTATGCGTTTTTGCTGTTCCTGAGTCATGTCTTGCTGACGTGCATCAGTAACTTGCAAAATATGCCAACCAAACTGTGTTTCAAAAGGTTCACTGACTTCGCCAATTTTCGCAGTCTGCATTTTTTGATCAAACTCTGGCACCATCATACCTGGTGAAACCCAACCTAAGCTACCACCATCACGTGCAGAACCTGGATCATTAGAATAAGTTGCAGCAAGGACTGCAAAATCATCACCTGCCTTTACACGGCTATAGATACTGTCAATAGTGTGTTTGGCATTTTCAGGGCTCACCACTTCAGAAGTCTTAATCAGAATATGGCGAGTTTGGTATTGTGGCACAATTGTCTTTTTCTCATTTGACTTGCGCTCTAAGAGTTTCAACAAGTGGATGCCATCTCGAGCCTGAATTAAATCAGTAGTATTGCCTGGTGAAACTAAAGCGATACTCGATGCAAGTTCTTCTGGAATATCTGCGATTGAGCGCGAGCCCATATCTGCACCTTCAACTTTAATTGTAGATGTAGAAAATTGTTTCTGTATCGCATCTACATCATTCGAAGCTTGAAGTGCATCTTGAACTTGTTGCGCGACTTGAGTGAGTTCTTGTTGAGAGGCTTCACCAGAAATTCTGAAGTGAATCACGTGAGCTTGAGTACCCACAGCAGCTTGACCTTCCGGTGATTTGAGGAAGTTTTCAACATCTTGGTCGCTGATTTTGATGCGTGACATCACTTGTTGTTGACGTAAGCGCTGAATAGCAAGATCATCAGCGACTTTAGCACGTAGGTTTTCATAAGTGCCTGGAGCCATACGGTCAAGCTTTTGCTGGAAGTCTTCTAGGCTATTACTGTTCGACTGGCGAGCAACATTAAGCACAGCATCATTTAAAGTTTTTTCATCAACTTGAATGCCATAGCGTTTTACTTGTTCAAGTTGCGCATTTTGGATGATAAGTTTATTCAGAGCTTGATTTTCAAGTACCTGAAGTGGTGGTACATCCTGTTTTTGAGCTTTAAGCTGATGTTGTAGCTCAGCGACACCTTGTGCAATGTCACTTTTTAAAATGGCGCTTTTGCCAACAATAGCAACGATTTGATCTGATGGGTTTGCATAACTTGACACTGATGCAGAAATAACAAGTGCTAACGCTGAAGCTTTAAAGAGTTGTTTTAAATTTTGCATCTTCATTAATTCGTCCAATTTTGTTTAACTTTATCGAAACCCAAGATTCGATTTTCCAGTAAAGAGCTTAACTTACTGTTTAAGCCACCAAGTCCTTTAAGTGTAAACTCTGCCATTACAGCACGTTTTTGTTTGGTGTCTGGTGCATTAACATCATCTAAGTCATTGTAATAAGAGCGACCATAGACCGAAACACCCCAGCAGCACGACTCATAATTAATACCTAAAAGGTACTCGCGTGCAACACTGTTGTCTAGATCATATTGCATATGACCCATCAAATTCCAATTACCTTTCACAGGTTGTATAAAGGATGCTGTAACTTGGTCATAGTGGTCTTGACGATCTTCAAGTCGCTTACGATTAAAATAACCAAAGTTGTATAGGTTACCTTGATCACCTGTGTAATACACTTGTAGATCACGTTGAGCATTATCTCCGTTAGACATCCACATTGAGTTTGCATTCACAGTAAAGTTCTGAGAAAGCTGGCTGGCAATGCTGATCACAGGACCAGTTTGACGCTCAGTATTAAATGGGTCATTTTGACTATTATTCAAAGTCACCTTACGGTCTTCAAAATAGTAACTTTGTCCGATGCTGGCACGTAAACGTTCTAATCCGATTGTATCAAAGAGGCTGTAACTTACTCCGAGTGATAAGAAGTTATTATCTTCTAGGCGGTCGTGGCCATAAAAGCGACGTGGATTAAAGAGTTGATCGTAATTCAGGGACGCTGCGGTTGAGTCAAAGTTCGGTGAACTTTTTTGATTTCTGTGTGGTGCATAAGCATAGAATGCACGTGGTGTGATGGTTTGTAAGAATTTTCCATCTTTTTCAAAGATAAGACCAGCATCTAAAGTAAACTCTGGAACTATAACTGCATTATCTTTGGTGTTTTTTCTTTGTTCTTCAGTGATACGATCAATCGTATTTTGATCAAAGAAAGTATTTATAGAGCGAACTGATGCTTGTGGTATAAAGAATGACCACTGATTGCGGAAGTTATATCGTGCAGAAAACTCATTATAAAGACGTGTACCACTTGGTTGATAAATGGTGTCCATATTTGAGTTGTCTGAAGCATCTAAGTCATTAATATCTTTTTGGAAATATGCTGTATCGTTATTAAATTCATATTCCAGTCCTTGCGGATTACCAGTGATATAATTGACGAGCAATTGCGGTAGTCGTGCATAGGGGCGATCAACATCATCAACATCAGGGTCTAGCGTCTGGAAGTCTTCAACTTTGAGTTGCGCGCGCAACCCTGGAATTCCATTGGCGTAATTAAGATCCCAAGCGCGGCGTTGGTTTAATTCTGTTCTTGTATTCGGATTGCTGTCTAGATCGGCAAAGAAATCTTTATCAGAAACATAGTTGTATTCTAAATTGGTCGTCCATTGGTCATTGATTTTCCAATTGTGCAAGAGGTGTAAATCTTTACGATCTTCATCATCATATTTACGATCTTGTGCTAAATAACCACCCCAAATACGGCCACCACCATATTGTTCAGTCAGATACCTGAACTCACCTTCAGCCATCAATCCACGACCGCCAATGAAACGTGGGGTTATAGTTGCATCATAATTGGGTGCTAAATTGAGATAAATTGGCGCTTCAAGTTCTAAACCACCATCGTTTGTATAACCAAAACCTGGGTTTAATAAGCCAGTGGTACGACGATCATCAATAGGGAAATTGAAATATGGCACAGCCAGCACTGGTGTGTTTTTAATATATAGTTTAGTGCCTTTGGTCACACCACGCCCAGTGTCTTGATTTAACTCAATCGAATTGGCTTGAATCTTCCATGTTGGGCTTTGCTCAGGTGGACACGTGCTATAAGTTGCATTCTGAAGGAGTAAAATATTGGGTGAGGTGCGCTCAATATTTTCTGCACGACCATGCCCATGTGTCGCTTCTGAAATATAAAAGCTGTTATTGAGGCGTCCCGTTTGGGTTTTTAAATTGTAGTCAATTTGATCACTTTGAGCCAATAAACCCGCTTGTGCTAACTGTACATTGCCAGAAGCCTTGGCGTGGGTTTGAGTGTTGTCAATTTTAATTTTATCCGCACGAACCATACGACCTTGCTGATCGATGATGACATTGCCTTCTAATTCTGAATCACCATTTGGATTGTAATATGCACGATCAGCGGTGATGATCGATGTTGCTTGCTCAGGATCAACTGCTTTAGTATCAGGGCTGATTGGTGTCAACCAAGTTTGAGCACAAAATTTCGAGCTTGGGGAGAACGTGCTACGTTGTTGCGCTTCGGCTGAATTTTTATTGACATAATATTGATCAAAGAAGCGCTGACCAGGGTAGCTTTCTTTAATTGCAGTTTGAAGTGCTTGATTGTCCACCTCAGTTGTACTGTCTTTAGAGTCGGCATAACTTGAGACTGTGCTACCACACAATAAGGTTAAAATAGCAGTCGCCAAAGGGCTGAAAGTAAACTGATGCTTCATTTATATCATTAACCAAGTATGCAAATTGCAATTAATTATTGTCGCATCATAGAGAAAAAACGGATTAGTGGCTACACTTAGCACTTTAAATATTCAGCCTGTACTAGAATTTATAGCAAATGAATACACAACGTGAACAATTGATACATACGTGGGTGCAATCTGTACTTCAATCAGAGCAGTTCGAAATAAAATATTTAGCAGGCGATGCCAGTTTCCGTCGCTATGCGCGAATCACCTTGAATAATAAATCATTTATGTTGATGGATGCACCTCCAGAAAAAGAAGATTGTGTACCTTTTGTGACGATTGACGAATTCTTTGATCGTCATGGAGTTCGTGTTCCACATATTGTTGCAAAGGATTTAGATCAAGGGTTATTGCTTCTAGAAGATTTTGGGGATGAGCTTTTAGCAAACCATTTAAATGATGACACGGTAGATCAGCATTATTTACAGAGTTTTAAACAACTCATTCAATTACAGTCTATTCATGGTGTGGATCAGTTTCCAGAATATAGTTACGAAAAATTAATCAGTGAAATGGAGTTATTCACAGATTGGTTGCTTCCATCATTAAATATTCGATTAAATGCTGATGAACAAGGTTTGATTAAGCGCACTTTTGCGATATTGGCAAATGCGGCTTTAGCTCAACCCCAAGTGATTGTTCATCGAGACTTTCACAGTCGTAATCTCATGCTGTTAAGTGATGAGCAAGAGCAAGGTGTAATTGATTTTCAAGATGCGGTAATCGGTGCGGATACCTACGACTTGATTTCAATTACACGTGATGCATACGTGCAATGGCCTCCAGCACGTGTAAAACAATGGTTTAAAACCTTCTATGAATTATTACCAGATGATTCAAAAATTGATCGTGATTTAGAGCGCTTTATTAAAGATGCTGACTTCATGGCGATTCAACGCCATTTAAAGATTTTAGGTATTTTTGTGCGATTGTTTGAACGTGATGGAAAGTCGGGCTATTTAAAAGACTTGCCTCGTGTCATGTGGTATTTACTCGAAGAGTCGAAGCCTTACGCTGAACTCACTCCATTTATTCAATGGGTTGAAGATAAAGTGCTACATGCATTTGAAGCCAAGTATGGTCACTATGAGGTAGTAGCTGCATGAAAGCCATGATTTTAGCAGCGGGTCTGGGTAACCGTATGCGTCCCTTGACGCTTTATAAACCAAAGCCACTGTTGGAAGTGGGTGGAAAGCCTTTAATTGTATGGCATATTGAAAAATTAAAGTCGATTGGTGTTAGTGAAATTATTATTAATTCGGCATGGCTGGCAGACAAATTGATCGGTGCTTTAGGCGATGGTTCTCAGTTTGGTGTGAACATTCGCTGGACGCGTGAAGATGAGGGTTTGGAAACAGCTGGTGGAATCATCAATGCTTTGCCCTTGTTGGGTGAAGAACCATTTATCCTCGTCAATGGGGATGTGTGGACTCAGTTTGATTTTGCTCGGTTGCTTGAGCTTGATTTACAAGAAGATCTAGCACACTTAGTACTTGTGCCAAATCCGCTACAACACCCTCAAGGTGATTTCACACTATTAGATGGTCGTGCTTATACTTTTGAGCAAGAAAAAGAGGGCGAAAATCTGACTTATAGTGGTATTGCGGTGATTCATCCTCGTTTATTCGAAGGTCTAGAATGGGGCAAGCGTCCTTTAGCACCTTTGCTTAAAGATGCTATGCACAACCACAGAATTTCTGCTGCAAAAATGGCTGAAACGTGGGTGGATGTGGGTACACCAGAAAGGTTGATGCAGTTAGATCAGCAAATTCGAGAAGGACAATTTAACTAACTGAGTATTCACTAAGCGTTAAATAGTGTTCCACGATGCATAAAACGGTATACTTTGATTAATTTTATTGAGATGTTTACTGTTTATGCATCCTTTTTTTCATGAGTTACAACAAGGTAGTCAAAAACTAGGTTTATCACTCAGTGATGAGGCGTTGAATTTATTATTAAAATATCAAGATGCGCTTGTATTGTGGAATAAGGCGTACAACTTGACCGCGATTCGTGATCCTAAAGAAATGTTAGTTAAACATTTGTTGGATAGCCTCAGTATCTTGAAAGACTTGCCTGAAGGACGATTGCTTGATATTGGTACTGGTGGTGGTATGCCGGGGATGATTATCGCCCTATGTCAACCTGATCGAAACTGTGTGCTTCTGGATTCGAATGGGAAAAAAATTCGTTTTCTCAAACAGTTTATTGCTGATTTAAAACTAAAAAATGTTGTGGCAGTTCAAACTCGAGTAGAGAATGAAGAGAGTATTAATGAACTGGGTAAATTTGATGTAATTACCAGTCGTGCTTTCGCCTCACTGACAGATTTTATTACAGCTTCTCGTCCTTTTATGCATGAAAACAGTATTATTGCTTCAATGAAAGGTTTAATTCCTGCTGAGGAAATTGAAAATCATAAAGATGAGTTGAGTTGCGAAATTATTGAGCTTCACGTTCCACGTTTAGATGAACAACGTCATTTATTGCTACTTAAACAAATTTAAAAATTCTAGGGATTGGGGTTACCATGGCTCAAATTATTGCTATTGCGAACCAAAAAGGTGGCGTAGGTAAAACCACGACTGCTGTAAATTTGGCTGCATCATTAGCAGTGCTTAAAAAGCGAGTATTGTTGATTGATATGGACTCTCAAGGCAATGCCACTATGGGTTCGGGTATTCAAAAGAATGATCTCTTATACTCAGTAACTGATGTTTTACTGGGTGAAGTGCCAATTGAAACGGCCATCACTAAAGCTGAAGTTGGATATCGCGTACTTGGCTCCAATCGTGATTTAGCAGGTGTTGAATTAGCCATTGCTGAGCAAGAAGGTCGTGAATTTATTCTGCGTGATGCGATCCAACAAATTGAAGATAAGTTTGATTACATCATTGTGGATTGTGCACCAAGCTTAAGTTTGATCACGGTAAATGCATTGGCTGCTGTTAAAAGCGTGATCATTCCAATGCAGTGTGAATATTATGCCTTGGAAGGTTTGGCGGATTTAACACAAACGATTGATCGTATTCAACAAGCGTTAAATCCTGATTTAGAAATCATTGGTGTATTGCGTACCATGTACGATGCTCGAAATGCGCTGACACGTGATGTATCGGATGAGTTGGAGCAGTATTTTGGTAAAAAATTATACGAAACGGTTATTCCTCGAAATGTGCGTTTAGCGGAAGCGCCAGCACATGGGTTACCGATTATTTATTTTGAAAAAAGTTCTAAGGGTGCAGTGGCTTATTTGAATCTTGCTGCTGAAATGTTAAAAAAAACCAAAGTGAAAAAAGGAAGTAAAGCATGACCGTGAAGAAAAGAGGCTTAGCAAAGGGTCGTGGCTTAGATGCGTTATTGGGCTCTATTCAAAAAGAAAAATTACAATTAGAAGCACAGTCATTAGATCATGGTCAGCTCAAACAAGTAGATGTCAAACTTCTTAAACGTGGTAATTATCAGCCGCGACGCTTTATTCATGAAGAAGACCTTCAGGAATTAGCATCTTCTATTAAAAAGCATGGCATCATGCAGCCGATTGTCATTCGTCCAATTGAGGATGATGTACATCAATATGAAATTATTGCAGGGGAGCGCCGTTGGCGAGCAGCTCAAATCGCTGGACTAAATGAAGTTCCTGCAATTGTTCGTGATTTGTCAGATCAAGTTGCAATTGCGTTGGCATTAATTGAAAACATTCAACGCCAAGATTTAAATCCAATTGATCAAGCTATGGCATTGCAGCGTTTTCATGAAGAGTTTGGATTAAGTCACCAAGAAATTGCTGAAACGGTGGGCAAAGCACGTACTACAGTAAGTAATTTATTGCGCTTATTAAGCTTAGCGGATCCGATTAAAGACCATATCCAACAAGGTCAATTAGATATGGGGCATGCGCGTGCAATATTGACTTTGCGTGCAAAAGACCAAATTGAAATTGCAAAAATTGTCATTGAAAAAAACCTTTCTGTTCGTCAAACAGAACAGTTAGTGCGTGATTTTAATGCACCAAAACAGGATAAGCCAAAACCATCAATTTCAGCTGATTTAGAGCAACTGACTCAGCGTCTTTCTGAACGTTTCAGTGCAGATGTTAAAATTGATCACAATAAGCAAGGTAAAGGTAAGCTTGTGATTCATTATCATTCACTTGATGAGTTAGATGGTATTCTAAATATCTGTTTAGATGAAAAATAATTAATTTAAAAGCAGTAAATGTGATTTATTTAGTTGAGTTTGAGATTTAAGTCATTTAGGTCTCAATACTCCAATTGAGCTAAGGTTTACTTTGATCATTTCATACAATCAGGCCATTGATTTTAGAGTGGGGCAGACTTTAGCATGCGATGTTCGAATTATGTATGATTAAATTGCATACGTGCTGAATCTGTTTAGGTGTTTAAGGATACCGTACCAATTAGAGGTTGTGAGTGAAGCAAGATTTTAAAGTTTATATGCGTTTGTTGAGTTACTTAAAACAGTACTGGACGATTGCATTGATTGTTGTATTTGGTTTTGTGCTGAATGCCGCGACTGAAGTTTCTGTTGCGAAATTATTAGAGCATATTATCAATGCCATTCAAGAACAGGATCGAAGTTTCACGAACTTATTCCCGTTTTTGGTTGTTGTTTTGATGTTTGTACGAGGAGTGGGGCTATTTCTAGGTGGATACTACACTTCGGTGATTTCTCGAAATCTAATTTTTAATATTCGCCAAGAAGTTTTTGCTAAATTAATGCGATTACCGTCGCAATATTATTTAGATAACACTAGTGGTCATATTACTGCCAAAATTATGTACAACGTTGAACAGTTGACTGCTGCCTCAACGGAGTCATTAAGAACCTTATTACAACAAGGTTTGATCACCATTGCGCTGTTAGGATATTTGTTCTATTCCAACTGGCGCTTGACTTTATGTATTTTGATTTTTGCGCCTTTAATCGGTTTGTTGATTAGAAAAGCTGCTAAACGTATGCGTAAGCTGTCTACTCAAGTGCAAGATACGATGGGTGATGTAAACCATGTAGTGCAAGAAACCGTGAACGGTAATTTGGTTGTTAAAGGGTTTGGTGGACAGGCATACGAGCAAACTCGTTTTAAAGAAACCTCACTCGAAAACTTGCGTCGTGGTTTAAAAATGGTTGCAGTACAACAATTAAATAGTCCTGTTGTACAACTTATTATGGCGATCGCTTTAAGTATTGTGATTTGGATTGCTTTAAGACCTGAGATATTACAGGATACTTCAGCGGGTCAGTTTGTTGCGTATATTACTGCAGCCGGTATGTTGAGTAAGCCGATTAAAGCTTTAACCGATATCAATGAAAAATTACAGCGAGGAATGGCTGCAGCACATTCAGTATTTGAATTATTGGATATGCCTGAAGAAAAAAATGAAGGGCAGTTAAAACCACAATTCAAAGGCAATATTGAATTTAATCAGGCAAATTTAACATATAGCGATGGTTTCCATGCCATCCATGATTTCAATTTAAATGTTAAGGCTGGGCAGACTGTAGCGTTGGTGGGGCGTTCGGGGGCTGGTAAGTCTTCTTTAGTCAACTTATTGGTTCGTTTTCAAGAATTAAGTTCAGGGTCAATCAAATTTGACGGCCATGATATTCAAGATATTGAAGTTACAGCGTTACGCTCACAAGTGGCTATGGTCAATCAGCAAGTCGTGCTGTTTAACCGTACTGTTCGTGAGAATATTGCTTATGGTCAGTTACAAGATGCTTCGGAAGAGCAGGTTATTGCTGCTGCGAAAGCTGCTTATGCCCATGATTTTATTATGGCACTGCCTCAAGGCTATGACACACCATTAGGTGCTCAAGGTTTAAATTTATCTGGCGGACAAAGACAGCGTATTGCAATTGCTCGAGCAATCTTAAAAAATGCTCCGATTTTAATTCTTGATGAAGCGACAAGCGCATTAGACAATGAGTCTGAATACTTCATTCAACGTGCTTTTGATGCAGCTATGCAGGATCGGACAACGATTGTCATTGCACATCGATTATCAACGATTGAGAATGCAGATCTTATTGTGGTAATGGATAAAGGTCGAATATTAGAGCAGGGAACACATCAGGAATTACTCGATTTGCGTGGTGCATATTTCCAACTGCATCAACGTAATTTTGAGGAATAAGTTATGTCTATTGCGCAGGTCATTCAAAACGCTTGGAATAAGCAATCCAAGTGGTTGATTGTATTGCGACCCCTGTCATTGCTTTATCGATTAGGATTTTTCCTGAACAAAGCCTTGTATCAACGTGGTATAAAACCTATTTATACTGCACCAGTTCCTGTCATGGTCATTGGCAATATAACGGTAGGTGGCAGTGGTAAAACACCGTTATTAATTCAATTGGTTAAATATCTTCAACAAAAAAATATTCGAGTTGGAGTAATTAGTCGAGGCTATGGTGGTAAAGGTCCTTTTCCTGCAAGCGTGAATCTCGATTCTGAGCCAAATGAAGTGGGTGATGAGCCCTGTTTAATTGTGCAATCTACTGGCGTGCCGATGGTCGTAGGTGGGCAACGACAGAAAAGTATAGAGTTACTTCTCTCTCAGCATCAACTTGATTTGATCATTAGTGATGATGGTTTGCAACATTGGGCACTTGATCGTCAATTAGAATGGATTGTGCTGGATAACAATCGTGGTTTGGGCAATCAGAAACTGTTGCCAGAAGGCTTTTTGCGTGAGCCAGTAGCACGGTTATGCAGTGGCACAGTAATTGAGCATGCTGAACAACCAAGTTCAGATCTGTATATGCAATTACAAGTCGCAGCGCCGTACTTGTTAAATCCAGTCGAAGATCAAGTTGAATATTTTGCCACTGATTTGAATTATTATGCGGTCGTAGGTATTGGGTTCCCGCAACGGTTTTATAAAACCCTTGAAAGTATGGGCTTAAAGCATTTTCAGTGTCATGAATTTCCTGATCATTATGATTATCAGATTGATGATTTACAATTTGAAGATTCAAATCCAATCATCACCACTGAAAAAGATGCTGTGAAACTCCTCCCTTTGTTAAAACAACATCCAGAATTTAGTCGTGAAATTTGGGTGGTTCCTGTTGAAGCAGCTTTATCATCAGCTTGTTATGATTTGCTGGATCAACAGCTTGCAAAACTTGGTATCGTAAACACATAAGGAATATCCATGAAACATATTGTAATACCTGCTCGCTTTGCAAGTTCGCGTTTACCTGGAAAACCACTCCTTAAAATACACGGGCGTGAAATGATTTTACGTGTGGTAGATCAGGCGCGAAAAGTGACTGGGTTTGATGATTTATGTGTTGCTACTGACGATCAAAGAATTGTTGATCTTTGTAAGGCAGAACAAATTGATGTTGTGTTGACCAGTGCAGAACACCCTTCTGGAACCGACCGATTGAGTGAAGTTGCACGAATCAAAGGTTGGGCGAGTGAAGATATTATTGTAAATGTGCAAGGTGATGAACCATTATTGCCTGCATCTTTAGTCCAACAGGTTGCTTCTTTGTTAGAGCAAAAGCCTGAATGTTCAATGTCCACTTTGTGTGAAGTGATCAAAGAATTAGAAGAATTTAAGCGCGATAGTATTGTGAAAGTTGTCATAAGTAAGTTTAATGAAGCGCTTTATTTCAGTCGTGCAACCATTCCATATGATCGTGATGGATCAAAGCAACAACCACATATACTACATCCTAAAGCCTACCGACATCTTGGTTTATATGCCTATAGAGTGAAGTTGCTGCAAGAGTACGTGACATGGGATCAGGGTGAGCTTGAGGTTTTAGAAAGCCTTGAGCAACTGCGTGTTTTAGAAAATGGTCATCGAATCGCAATTGATGTGGCAGAGGTGAGCTTACCACCAGGTGTGGATACGCAACAAGATTTAGACCGTCTTAATGCAATGCCTATTTCTCATTTCCAATAGTATAGATTAGTCAATGACTCAGACTCAGCATGTTTATCCTTGGCAACTTAATGTATGGAGCACACTGACTCAGCGGTTTCCTCAAGTTGGTCATGGATTACTTTTTTATGGCAAAAAAGGCTGTGGTAAAGAAGCTTTTACCCAGCAATTTGTTACTTGGCTGCTATGTTTAGATAAGCAGCCAAATCAAGCTTGTGGTCAGTGTACGAGTTGTTTGTGGCTAAAATCAGATACTCATCCAAATTATGTTTACGTCACGACGGATGAGGACAACAAGAAACAAAACGCTAAAATTAAAATTGAAAAAATTCGTGAATTACAGCCATTCGTGCAACAAACCGTCGATGGTTGGCGGGTTATTGTGATTGAACCGGCGGAAGCGCTCAATACCGCATCGTCAAATGCTTTATTGAAAACACTTGAAGAACCAGGTGAGCGTGTTGTGATTATTCTTTTGGCGGATCATTATTTAAAATTACCAGCCACTATACGAAGTCGCCTACAACATTACGCCTTAGATCGGTTGTCTGATGATCAAGCCAATGCGTATTTGAATGAGCACTTGAATGCGGAGCAGCAGACTTTGGGCACACTGTTGCTTAACCTGTCGAATGGTATGCCTTTAGCTGCTATTGAGTTGGCCTCAAGTGAATGGTTAACTCTGCGAAGTGAGTTTATAAATGATTGGTATCATTTAGTCAGTCAAAAAAATATGCCAATGCAGTACGCTTCTAAATGGAATAAGCAACTCAACTTTTCCGAGTTGATTGTTATGTTTGAGTACTTATTAGCTGATCTTGTTGCCTATAAAATGGAACAAAATGTAAAAAATAGCGATTTAGACTTTAGTTTGTTAGCTGAGCAATATCAATTAGAGCAATTATTTGATATTTATAGCGATGTGCATCAAGCAAAACAAATGGTTGAGCAGAATGTTCAATCAAATTTAATTGTTGATCAGCTTTTTATAAAATTAATGAATGTTCAATAATCATGTTTGAATACAGGGGATAGAGATGCAGCCAAGTCCGGGCGGTTTATTACAAGTCAATATTAATGATCGCGAAACTCTGCAATCTAGTTATATGCCTTTTGTTGAGGGTGGTGGATTATTTATTCCAACCAAACATCTAGTCAAAATGGGTGAAGAGATTTTTATCTTGGCAACACTTCCTAATCAAACCCAAAAAATACCAATTACGGGTAAGGTGATTTGGATTTCGTATAAGCAATCGGGCATTAAACCACAAGGTTTTGGATTGCAGTTAACTGGAGATAAAGGAGCCTATTACAAAATGGAAGCAGAAAAAATACTCGCTGGAAGTATGTCAACAGCACGCGCAAGCTTTACAATGTAGACTCTGACTTAAAAAATTAAAAGGTGTCCTTGTGTTTGTAGATACACACTGTCATTTAAACATGCTCAATCTTGAACCTTACGAGGGAAATATCGATTTAGCAATTCAGCAAGCGATTGATGCTGGTGTCACAAAAATGATGGGGATATCGGTTGATTTGGATGATCATATTATTCTGTCAGAAATTGCAGCTCGACACGAAGGAGTGGGTTACAGTGTTGGGGTGCATCCATGTGAAGATCCAGCAGTCATGCAGCGTGCTACTGTTGAAACTTTGGTTGAATTGGCGAGTATAGATAAGGTCTGGGCAATTGGTGAAACGGGTCTAGATTATTATCACAGTACTGAATTTGTTAAAGAACAAAAAGAATGTTTTGCACGACATATTCAAGCTTCACAGATGGTGAAAAAGCCAGTGGTCGTACACACACGCTCATCTAAAAAGGATACGATAGATATTATAAGAGCTGAAAAGTCGACACACGGAATTTTGCATTGTTTTACTGAGGATTGGGATACGGCAAAAGCGGTTCTAGATTGCGGTTATTACATTTCATTTTCAGGAATAGTATCGTTTAAAAATGCTCAGGATTTACGTGATGTGGCCAAGCAAGTTCCATTAGATCGACTATTAATTGAGACTGATAGCCCTTATTTAGCACCAATGCCATATAGAGGAAAGTCTAATGAACCAAAGTATGTCCCATATGTAGCCAAAGCATTAAGTGATGTATATGATAAGTCAGTCGAGGAGATTGCCTTTATTACAACGCAAAATTTCGAGAATCTTCTACGAATGCAGTAAAAATTTAATACGGAAAATAGAAAGAAGAGAGTTTATAGAGTGAAGATGGATCGTCAGGCTCAGTTTAGAGCGAGAGAAGCATTAATATTTCAGGTCGCAGAACAACTTCTTTTGGAAAACGGCGAAGCGGGCATGACATTGGATGCATTGGCCGCTGAGTTGGATTTGGCAAAAGGAACACTCTATAAGCACTTCCAAAGTAAAGATGAATTGTACATGTTGCTCATTATTCGTAATGAGCGCATGTTATTAGAAATGGTTCGAGATACTGAAAAAGGATTTCCTGAACATTTAGCTTTTTTTATGTTGCACCATTTGCATCATCCAGAACGTACTGTACTCTTTCATCAAATTGAAGAGCGATTGTCTACAACCGGTCAGGGTATTAATCATTTGTTTAATGAAATGTATCAGATTCGCAAAAGTAGACTCAGAATTATCATTCGTATGACAGAAAATCATCTAGCATCCATTCAAAGTAAGATGAGTTCTCGGGATTATTTAGCATCCATTTGGTCGATTACTCATGGTGGTGCTGCGATATTAAACTCGAGTTTCTATCAACGCTATTTAGGCTGTCGAGATACGTTAAGGGTTGCTTTAATTGATCAAGCGTTGATGATGCCTAAACAGATTAATTTGACAGAATCAGTGGCCTAATATGCAATCCCTAGATCACCGTCAAGGCGGATTTACTTTAATCGAATTGATGGTGGTCACTGTGATCATCAGCATCATGGCGGCATTGGTGGTGATGAATATTGGTGGGATTGATCAACGTAAAGCAATGCAAGCTAGAGAGGCTTTAATATTAGATTTAAAACGTATTCATCGAGAGGCTGTTGATCAATCGTTAGTGGTTGCATTGGTGCCACAATCGAATGGTGATCAGTTTCGCTATACATTTCAAAAATATAATGATTTAACTCGTCCAGAGCAGACGCTTGTATCGAATAATAATCGTCAACCTTCCACTTGGGTTGAAATGCCAGAGTTTTCTGCGAGAGAGCTACCTGCAAAGGTTTCATTTCAGATCGAAAGTAGCGACTATAGTTTTGAAAATGCAACTAATGCAGACTTGATGAATAATAATGCACCTAAATTAATTTGGTTGGGCAATGGCGAGGTTAAACCTGTCACAATTCAAATGTATTATGAACAAAAAGCAATTGGTGATCTTATTCAAATAGATTACTTGGGTAAAATCGATGCGGGTGCTTAAAGGATTTACCTTGATTGAGGTTGTGGTGGCTTTGGCTATTTTTGCTGTAGCAGCAATGTCATTGACGAAGGTGGCTATGCAGTACACACAGGCGACTGCAAATGCAATTTTAAGAACAAAAGCACAATTCGTCGCACAAAATGAAGTCGCTGCAATGCAAATTAGTGGTGAATGGCTAGAGGGAACTCAATCGAAGCAAATTACCTCTCAAGGGTTAAGTTGGCAAATTGATAAAAAATCAGAAGCGACTATTAGCCCAGATGTTCAGAAAATAGAAGTGCAAGTGAGTCTATATAACAATGATTTAGGTAAAGTTGAATCAGGTGTCACCACCATGGTGTTTTATAACTATCCTATCAGAGAGCAATCCAACTCATGATCAAGAGTAAACAACAAGGTTTTACCTTGGTAGAGCTTTTGGTTGCCATAGCCATCTTTGCAGTATTGTCTGCTTTAGGATGGAAAATTTTTGATTATTTAAATAAAGTCAAAGATCGCAATGCTGTGCATGAGCAGCAGCTTCTCAGTTTACAAGATAGTTATTTACAAATGCAAAGAGATGCTTTGCAAATTGTACCGCTGACTGCAAATATCGCAGGACAAATCCAACCTGCATTTTTACTGGATGATCAGTCTTTACAATTTAGTAAGGCAGGGGTCACAGATCCGCTGAAACAGGGTTTGTCTCCATTTGAGAGAATAGAATATCGTTATAATGCACAAGATCGAAAAGTTTATCGTTTAAAGTATCCCAATCTGAATGTTCTTCAAACAACCCAACCTTTATCCAGTACGATCCTAGAGAATGTGGATGAGTTTCAAATCACAATTTTGAACCCGAATGAATTGAATTCGTGGCCGGATGCATCAACAATAAGTTCTAATGGTAATGATGCTCAAGATGGTGTTGCTCGACTATTGCCTAAAGGTATGCGAATTAGATTTAAGCAACAAGATGTTGAATACGAGTGGATTTTCAGTTTGCTTAATACTGACTATTTAAAACCGACATCTAGTCAATAATCATTAGGAAAATGCATGAAGCAGCAAAAAGGAATCGCCTTGATTACGATTTTAATGTTAGTCGCTTTGGCAACTATCATTGCTGCGACGATTGCCCATCGTCAATACAATACCAGTGAAAATACGGCCTATGTGATTCGTCAAAACCAAGCACTGTATTATGCAAAAAGTGCTGAAGCTTTTTTCTCAGAATTATTGGTTCAAGATGCTAAGTCCAATTCAAAATCAGATAATCTTCAAGAAACTTGGGCTCAACCGATGCCACCATTTCCAATTGATGGTGGTTATGTCGCAGGGCGAATTATTGATGAAACGGGTAAGTTTAATTTAAACAGTTTGGTCAAAGATGATGGCGTGCCGAATGATAATGCGGTGAATTACTTTAAGGGATTATTAACAAAGCTTGGTTTGCCAGAAGAATTGAATGAAGCGGTAATTGATTGGCAAGATCAAGATGATTTGACGATTGGCGCGATGGGGGCAGAGAGTAATTATTATTTAAGTTTAACGCGTCCTTATTTGCCAGCGAATGGTCCTTTTCATAGCGTTGAAGAGTTGAAGCAAGTGCGAGGATTTGAAGGTGATAAGTTTTTATTGATAAAACCTTATGTTACAGCGATTCCTTTAAAAGAAATTAAAATTAATATTAATACAGCACCAGCGATGATTATTGCTGCTATAGACCCAAGTTTGGATGTGCAAAATGTACAGCGTGATTTGGATCAGAAAAAAGCCAATGGTGAGTTTTTTGAGTCCGTAGATCAGCTCTGGGAACTCAACACTCTAAGTCAGTTAAGTGAAGAAGCAAAAAGCACAGCAAAAAATAATTTTGATGTTAAATCTGCATTCTATCGAGCAGATATTGAAATCATGCTATCTGATCGAAAGCGATATTTTTCGAGTTATCTGATGCGTGATGAAGATAAGGTTTATGTCTTCTCAAGAAGTTTGGCACCTCTTCAAACCAATTGATTAAATTGCTAAACTATTAATTTAAACAAATTGAATGATAGCTTTTTATTTTTTTGTTTTTAATACGTTTTGCCAATTGCTTAAAACGTTAAAATTAATGATGAGTTGTGTGAATATGCACTATAATCATTTTAATCCATGATTTTTTATTGCTCTGACATATGTTAATTCGAAAATTATTTAAGTTTGAAAACGCGCATATTGTGCGAAATTGCACATCAGACCGCTGTAAGCGTTCAATTCATGGTCATAGCTATAAAGTCGAATTATTATTGAAAGCCTCAAAGCTAGATCATGGTCAAATGGTCTATGATTTTGGTTTGCTGAAAGGTGTGATCAAAGAACTTTATGATAGTTTTGATCATGCGATTTGTTTTTGGCAAGAAGATTCAGCTGAATATATTCAAGCATGTAAAACTTTTAGTGCGCGTTGGGTTTCATTACCCGTTTCACCTTCTGCTGAACAATTTTCTCGAATTTTCTTTTATTTGGCAGAACAAGTACTGAAATCAACTATCACGCAAAATGGTGAAGGTGATGTTGAAGTCTATTCAGTGATCGTGCATGAAACTGACACAGGCTATGCGCAAAGTTTTGCTGAAGATATCGTAAATGAACAGATGGGCTTATTGGCGCTTGATCAAATCGTATTCTCAGAACAAATTCAAAATGAATGGTCTGATCCTAAAATGTACGAACAATTGAAACAAGGATTCACTTTTAAGAACCCAAGTGTAGATTTACAAGTAAAACTTTAAAGCTGTGATTGATTTAGGGATGAACACAATGCAACTCACCGAACAAGAATTAAGTCAACTGAATCAAGTTCGGTTAGAGGATGGTTGGAAGTATGCTTTAGCAGATTTTCTGCTCAGCGATAAAATGGATCAGCTGAAAGCTTTTCTCAAATCTGAATTACAGGCGAATAAGGTGATATACCCACCTAATTCCCTTATATTTAATGCGTTCAACACTACACCCTTAGATCGTGTAAAGGTCGTGATTCTCGGTCAAGATCCTTATCACGGTCCAAATCAAGCACATGGATTGAGTTTTTCAGTGCAAAAGGGTGTTGCATTACCGCCGTCTTTGCGTAATATCTATCACGAACTCAGCACTGACCTTGGAATAGTGCCTGCCAAGCATGGTGATTTAACCCAATGGGCTGAAGAGGGTGTCTTATTGCTGAACAGTGTATTGACTGTTGAAGCGGGCCAGCCGACTTCACACCAAAAGAAAGGTTGGGAAGATTTCACTGATGCTGCGATAGATGTTCTAAATGAGCAACGTGAAAAGATCGTTTTCATTCTTTGGGGTGCGTACGCGCATAAGAAAGGTCAACGAATTGACCAAAATAAGCATTTGGTCTTAAAAGCAGCACATCCATCACCGTTGGCAGCAAACCGAGGTGGTTTTTTTGGGTGTAAAGTTTTTTCAAAAACAAATAATTATCTTAAACAAAATGGCATTGAGCCAATTAAATGGCAGCTGGAAGCATGACAATATCTCCTGAGACGAATCAATATCATCCTGACTTAATTGTTGAAGAAGCACAGAATGGATGGAGAGTGGTTCGATTAAATCGTCCAAAATCTTTACATGCACTTGATGAATCTATTGTGACGGCTTTATTGGCTGTTTTTGAAAAGTTTCATCATGATGATGCGGTTAAAGCGATCTGGTTTGATTCAACAACCCCTAAAGCTTTTTGTGCCGGTGGGGATGTACGCAAACTCCGTCAGTTGGTCATCAATAATGAGGTTGATGCGGCAAATAAATTTTTTGAACAAGAATACGCGCTAGATCTTTTGTTGCATGACTACGCTAAGCCGATTGTCGTTTGGGGTGAAGGTTATGTGATGGGTGGTGGGCTTGGTTTATTTATGGCTGCACCATTCAGACTCGTTACACCTTATTCGCGTCTTGCAATGCCAGAAGTGAATATTGGTTTATATCCAGATGTTGGTGCTAGTCGTTTCTTGGCAGATCGTGGTCCAATTGGTCTATTTACAGGTTTAACTGGATCGATCATGACTGCGGCAGGAGCTTATGGTATTGGCTGGGCGACTCATATTTGCGATGCTCAGCGCGATGTTGTTTTACAAAAGTTGATCAATATCGATTGGGATCATTATCCTGCTGGTGATTTTAGGGCATTAGATGACACTTTAAATAGTTTGCATCGACCAGTTTCTCCAGGGCCACTGCAAATCTCGTTAGACGTGATTCACAGTGTCTGTCGTGGTGCAAACTTTGAAAATGACTACGAAGCAATTATCGGTCTAAGTGATGCACGAAGTGACTGGCTAAGACAAGCCAGTGAAAATCTGGCAAAAGGATCACCAAGTACAGCTGCGATTACCTGGTTGTTATGGCAATGGGGGCGTCAAGTTCATCCTTGGCAAGAAGTATTTGAACTTGAAACTCAAATTTCTGATTGGAAAATTAGACATCCTGATTTTGTTGAAGGTGTACGTGCACGTTTAGTGGATAAAGATTTATCTCCTGAATGGACACCTGCAGAATCTATGTCCTTAAAAGGAGTTTTAGGTGCGCACCCACCAGTTACAAATATCGAGAGCTGGAATAACTTGTTAAAACAGTACGGTATTATTTAATTTTGACTGAAATCCAATTTGATGCCGAAGATCTAAAATGGATGCAGCGTGCCTATGAGCAGGCTGCATTCGCAGCTAAATTGGGAGAAATTCCTGTTGGAGCTGTCATTGTGAGTCAAGGAAAAGTAATTGGTGAAGGATATAATCAACCCATCCTGAGTCATGATCCAACTGCTCATGCAGAAGTGGTCGCACTTCGCCAAGCATGTAATCAAATTCAGAACTATCGTCTACCAGAAGATGCAACCCTTTATGTAACCCTTGAGCCATGCACGATGTGTGTGGGGGCTTTAATTCATGCTCGAGTTCATCGTGTTGTATTTGGTACTTTAGAGCCGAAGGCGGGTTCTCTGGTCAGTGCGCGACAGCTATTGAATAATCAAGGTTACTATAACCATATATTTGAATTTGAAGGGGGCTGCATGCAATCAGTGTGTGCTCATCAGCTTTCAGAATTTTTTAAATTCAGACGTGAACAAAAAAAACAACAGCGTGTACGACAAAAAATAGAAAATAATCAGGAATGATTGCTATTGTTGATTGTGGAAAAATTGACATAATGTATTGTCAGTATGAAGCGGACTCAATGAAAAGGAATAAAAAATGAATTCAATCCAAGTTAAACAAGAATTTAACCAGCCTATAGATCGTGTATTTGAAGTTTTGTCAAAACATGCGACTTATAATGATGTATTTGCACCGATTCAGGTTGTACGCATTAAAGATGCAGCTGATCCGAGTCGTCCTGATGGGATTGGATCAGTACGAAAAATGGGATTAGGCCCAATAAAGCCAATTCAAGAAGAAATTACTGTACTAGAGCCAAATAAGCGTATTGAATACAAAATTATCAAGAATCCATTAATCAAACATCATCTTGGAATTATTGAATTTAAAGAGCTTTCAACAGCTAAAACTTTAGTCACATACACGATCGAATTACAGGCAAGAGCACCGTTTGTGAGCAAATTAATTCTTGCACAACTCAAACTTGCTATTACACTTGGTTTTAAGAAATTAGCAAAACGCCTTTAAGGCGAAGTTGGTAAAGTAATGACAATTCAAATTATCACGATCGATGGACCAAGCGGTTCAGGCAAAGGAACTTTGGCAGCAAAATTGGCACAGCATTACCAGTTTCATTTACTAGATTCTGGCGCTTTGTATCGTTTGTTGGGATTGTCATTACATCAGCTGAATTTAATTGATTCAATTCACAATCCAGATGTGTTGGTTAAATGCGTAGAAATAGCGACTCATCTCGATATTCAATTTGTTAGTGATCATTTAAAAACAAAAATTTTACTTAACGGGCATGATGTAACGGATGAAATTCGCACTGAAAAAGTCGGTGAGTTTGCATCCAAGGTTGCAGTTGTACCTGAATTAAGACAGGCATTATTCGAAAGACAACGTGCATTTGCTCAAGCACCAGGTCTTGTTGCCGATGGCCGTGATATGGCGACTTCAATCTTCCCAGAAGCCCAAGCAAAAATATATTTGACGGCTTCTGCTGAGTCGCGTGCTGAGCGACGTGTAAAGCAGTTGCAGGCCATGGGGCAAAATGTTAAAATAAGCGACATTTTATCTAATATCCAAGCACGTGATAAGCGTGATATGGAAAGAACCGTTGCGCCGCTTAAGCCGGCTGAAGGGGCTTACATTATCGATAGTTCAGATCTGGACATTGACGCTGTATTTAACCTGATGACCGCATATATTGATGCGCAATAAGATAAATTAATGAATATTAGTGGAAGCATAGCTTGATCAGTTCTATATGGACTATGTCGATACTTAACTAAACCGGCCTTGTCTGATCCAAGACCGCTGACTTTTCTAGGTATATCATGACCGAATCTTTTGCAGCCCTCTTTGAAGCAAGCGAATTAAACCTCAACGTTGAAAAGGGTGCAGTCATCCAAGGTATCGTTGTTAGCATCGATTCTGACTGGGTAACTGTAGATACTGGCCTTAAATCTGAAGGCGTAGTAGCTCGCTCTGAATTCTTAAACGAACAACGTGAACTTGAAGTTAACGTTGGTGACACAGTTGACGTAGTTGTTGAAGCGCTTGACAACGGTATGGGTCAAACAGTTTTATCACGTGAAAAAGCTAAACGTGCTGAAACTTGGACTAAACTTGAAAAAATCTTTGAAGACGGCGAGATCGTTACTGGTGTTATCTCTGGTAAGGTTAAAGGCGGTTTCACTGTTGACATCGGTCCAGTACGTGCATTCTTACCAGGTTCTTTGGTAGACACTCGTCCTATCCGTGACACGACTCACCTTGAAGGTAAAGAGTTAGAATTCAAAGTTATCAAACTTGACGCTAAACGTAACAACGTTGTTGTATCACGTCGTGCAGTTATGGAAGCTGAATCTTCAGCTGACCGTGAAGCTCTTCTTTCTCAACTTGAAGAAGGTCAAACAGTTACTGGTACAATCAAAAACCTTACTGACTACGGTGCTTTCGTTGACCTTGGCGGTATTGATGGTCTTCTTCACATCACTGACATGGCTTGGAAACGTATCAAGCATCCATCAGAAGTTGTTGAAGTTGGTCAAGAAGTTACTGTTAAAGTACTTAAATTTGACAAAGAGCGTAACCGTGTATCATTAGGTCTTAAACAACTAGGTGAAGATCCATGGTTAGCGATCATGAACCGTTACCCTAAAGGTTCTATCGTTAAAGCGCGTGTAACTAACTTAACTGATTACGGTTGCTTCGCTGAAATCGCTGAAGGCGTTGAAGGCTTAGTACACGTTTCAGAAATGGACCACACAAACAAAAACATCCACCCATCTAAAGTTGTTCAGATTGGTGATGAAGTTGATGTTATGGTTCTTGAAGTTGATGAAGAGCGTCGTCGTATTTCTCTTGGTATCAAACAAACTCGTGCTAACCCATGGGAAGAGTTTGCTAAGGCTCACGACAAAGGTGAAAAAGTTTCAGGTACAATCAAGTCTATCACTGACTTCGGTATCTTCATCGGTTTACCAGGCGGTATCGATGGTCTAGTTCACTTATCTGACATTTCTTGGAATGAACAAGGCGAAGAAGCGATTCGTCGTTACAAGAAAGGTGACACTGTTGAAGCGGTTATCCTTTCTGTAGACGCTGAAGGCAACCGTATCAGCCTTGGTATCAAGCAAATGAACAGCGATCCGTTCAACGATTTCTTAGCTGCTAACGAACGTGGTGCTCTTGTTAAAGGTACTGTAGTTGCAGTTGATGCTCGTGGCGCAACAATTAAGTTGGCTGACGAAGTTGAAGCTTCTCTTAAAGCTTCAGAAATCAACCGTGACCGCGTTGAAGATGCAACTAAATTCTTAGAAGTTGGTCAAGAAGTTGAAGCTAAGATCATCAATGTTGATCGCAAATCACGCGCAATCAACTTGTCTATCAAAGCGAAAGACGAAGCTGAAGAGAAAGAAGCTGTTGCTAACTTGAAAACTGCTTCTGCAGGTCAAGACAACGGTCCTAAGACAATTGGTGATTTGATCAAAGCTCAAATGAACCACTAAGTCTTTCGTGTTCAATGTATTGTTAATGTAATTTAACTAATACTTTTTACACAAATACTGTAAACGGTAGCGTAGTATTGACTTACTGCGCTACCGTTTTGTATTTAAACAGGTTATTATCTCGCTATGCACAGAGTAGCTTGATAATTAAAGAGGTCGCAGATGACTACTGAAGCACTTAATAAGTCTGACTTAATAGAACGTATTTCTATCAAAAACCCTCATTTGGCTGAGCCATTGGTCGAAGAAGCTGTTAAAATTATGATCGATCAAATGATTGAGTCATTATCAGCTGATAATCGTATTGAAATTCGTGGGTTTGGAAGTTTTGCTTTACATCATCGCGAACCGCGAGTTGGGCGTAATCCTAAAACAGGTAAGTCAGTTGAAGTGGCTGCTAAAGCTGTACCTCATTTCAAACCAGGTAAAGCACTAAGAGATGCTGTAAACGAATCAGCAGGAAAATAATAAATTACTCAGGGGTGGTTATGCGTTACGTATTAGTTGCACTGTTAGTTGTAATCTTCGGATATGCATTGGCATTGGTTCTGCAAAATGGTACAGAACTGACTGTTGATCTTCTATTCACTCAAGTACCGGCAATGAGATTAGGTTTATTGCTTTTGTTGACTTTGGCACTTGGGATCATCGTTGGATTATTACTCGGAGTTCAAGTTTTCCGTGTATTCCAAAATAGTTGGGAAATTAAGCGTCTTCGCAAAGATATTGAATATCTTCGTAAAGAACAAATCCAAAATGCTCAGTTAGCTGCTGCTGAAGCTGCTGCAAATGTACGTCATGAAAAGACAGTACTAGATGTGCATTCAGATCCGCGTAACTCAAATCCGCTGTAATTTATAAATATTTAAAAAACCTCTAAAATTTATTTTAGAGGTTTTTTTTATTGAAAATAAACTGTTGAGTTTTAAACTGAGTTTTTAAAAGTTAATTTTGCAGCTTAAGTTGAACATCTTTATAATGACGCAACTTTAGATGGACGGAAGAACAACCTTGAGTATCATTGTTGCTTTAGATGCAAAAAGCCAATACGACGCATTGAAAATGGCTGAAAATTTGGATCCTAAACTTTGTCGTGTAAAGGTGGGTAAAGAACTTTTTACACAAGAAGGTCCGACCGTTGTAAAAGTATTGCATGATCAGGGTTTTGAAGTATTTTTAGATTTAAAATTTCATGATATTCCAAATACTACAGCACAAGCCGTTTGCGCTGCTGCAGATCAAGGGGTATGGATGGTTAATGTTCACGCATCTGGTGGACGAAAAATGATGGAAACTTGTGTAGAAAGATTAAAAGCAGGTAACTATCAAACACAGTTGATTGCAGTTACCGTATTAACTTCAATGGGGCGAGAAGATCTACGTGATCTAGGTTTGGATATTGAGCCTTTTGAACATGTAAAACGTCTAGCGACTTTAACTCAAGAAAGTGGCTTGGATGGTGTTGTATGTTCTGCGCAAGAAGCAAAAATGTTACGCGAAACTTTAGGTCAGAACTTTGCTCTCGTCACTCCGGGAATTCGTCCGGAAGGTTCTGCAGCGGATGATCAAAAACGTATTGTTACACCTAAGCAAGCAATGTTAGATGGTTCTACACACTTGGTTATTGGTCGTCCGATTACTAAATCAGAAAATCCAAATCAGACTTTAAGAGACATTCTGGCGACTTTGTAATTTTCCAATTACAGATATTAAGTATTTTAAAATGCCATGAATTTTCATGGCGTTTTTTTTAATTTTATGATGCATCAATAGTTGAAGTTATATTATCTCTAAAGGGAACTACTGACCATTATTGTTAGACTCAAGAAAGTTTTAAACAAGGTTTAGAAAGGAGTGAGAAGAAGCCTGGTGCTAAGAAAGCTAAAACTTAAAAACATAATAGAACTAAAGGATTGTATAAAAGGTTTAACAAATAAAGAAATTGAAAAAGCTATTAGGCATGGCGTTGCTGCTGCATAAAAGGTATGAAAGGAAAAAAATATGGAAGCTTGTAATTGGCATTGGGGAGCAATTGCTACTTTAATAGGGGCTGGGATAGCATCTACTACTGCATGGTGTATTTCAAATGAATGGAGAAATCAAAAAGTTAGTGAAGTCATTGCAAATGAAGCAAAAGAATATATTTATAATTTAAGTAAACTTGAATTAATACAGAACGAAATTGAAACTAAAAGCACTACAGCAAAAAGAAGGAAGGAACTATTAGAAGAATATATTTTATATAAAAATAAAGCATCTAAACATTCAAATTTTCTCGGAAAAGCATGTTCTAAGGATTTATAAGTAACTTAAGCTCAAATTATGGTTCTCAATGTATAAGATATATAAACTTTATTAAGGAAGAAAAGAATTATGACATGAAAGATACACCACATCCGAATGATGCATATTTACTCATTGAACACTTACTCATATATGCCTTGTATAAAAATGGTTCTATAAAAAGTAAAATAACTAGTAAATTGAGACTGTAAATTAAATTGTGTAATTGCCTGAATTTGCTATGTTCATATTCACAACGGAGTCAGGCAACATGATGAACGAACAAAAACTA